>JAEKLQ010000053.1 GCA_019509785.1 Fibrobacterota bacterium
ATCGTGAAGAAGAACCCCTTCGCGAGCATCGATCAGACCGGCGTGGGACAGCTCATGCAAATCGCCATCGAGAAGGGCCGCAAGACCCGTCCCGACATCAAGCTCGGCATTTGCGGCGAGCATGGCGGCGATCCGGAATCGGTGAAGTTCTGCCATAAGATCGGCCTGAGCTACGTCAGTTGCTCGCCGTTCCGCGTGCCGATCGCCCGCCTCGCGGCTGCCCAGGCCGCGGTGGCCGATAAGAAGGCGGGGGCCGCCAAAGCGGCTCCGGTTAAGGCCGTGAAGGCGTCGGCCCCGAAGGCCAAGGCATCGGCTTCCAAGCCTGTCAAGGCCGCGGCTCCGAAGGCGAAAGCCAAACCTGCGCCCAAGGCCAAGCCCGCGAAGGCGAAAGCCGTAGCCCCTAAGGCCAAAGCCTCCAAGCCCGCGAAGGCCACCCCCAAGGCCAAGCCTTCGTCGGCCCGGGCCAAGCGCGAAATGGCGATGGCCTAAGCCTTAGCCGAAATCCGTTCATCGATAAGGAACCGGGTGCAAGCCCGGTTCCTTTTTTTGTCCGGGAAATTATCGGGAGTCGACGTCTTCGCAGTCAATCCCGAAATCGCAGAGGAAATAACGCCCCGGATAGCGGGCGTCGAAAACGAGGTACCTACCCTTGGAGACCGGGCCTAGCCTTAAATCAGGAATCAAATCCGGAAGGTTCTTACGGGTCATCCTTTCGTCGGCGCCGAATACATAACCCAACTCAAAGCACATGACCGCAGGCCCCGACTCTGCCAGGGGCCCGGCGTAATAATCGTATGTCCTGTCTTTATTTCCCAATACCAATCGATACCGGTCCGTGAAGGATATCGTCGACAAATAGCCAATCGTGGAATCGGATCCCACTTCATTCCGCAGCGTAAACTTCTGTACGGGCGGGAGTCCGGTAATCACCGCTGAATCGATGCCGGAGGTTGAAACCACGAAAAATTCCTGGCCCGCCTTGATTGGTACGCCACGTTGGAGAATTCCGCTCCAATAGCTCGAATCTTCCCGATGGTAATCCCAGGCCAACGAGTCCCCGCGGTAATAAAAGACGATCCGCCCCGGCATCCTCTCCACCTCCGCTCGTGTCTTCCCATGCACCGGGATGGTTCCGGAATCGGCGACGCGTCCTTTGAGTAGCACGCGATAGGTGAACTCGTACTCCCCGGCGAACCGATCGGTCTCGACTTCAAGAAACGATCCCGAAGTAACGTACGGCGAAGTGGATCGGACTTTCGAGTCGCAGCTCTTGAAAGCTCCTGCCGTAAGGCAGATTTGCACGCTATCGAATTCCGTTCCGTGGGGATTTTCGACATTGAAGGATTCCGAAGGGTCGCAACTGTTTTCGTGGGTTTCATATAGCACGTCAGCAGCCGTATAGGAGGGGTGCGAAACCTCGACGGTTTCAAAACAGCCGCCGAGCACGAATACGAATGCGAGTAGGGGGATTCCATTATACTGCCGCAACCATCCTCACCGTGTTAGGGACCGTTTCCCGTAAATTTAAACCATTCCGGAATGCCAATGGTTACCAAATACACTGGTGATCGCCTCTTGGAGAACCCGATTCGCACCGAGAATATCACTTAGAGATACTGCGATCACCGCAATTTCCGCGTTCTGTCGGATGGTTTGACGGAATTTAGGGCCATTTGCATAGGGCGGCCGGGAAACGTAGTTGGACGTTAGGCCCAATCGGCGGAAACGTTTCCGCATGGACGCAACGGAGGGACTCCCCATGAGACAATCCAAACGTATCTTCGCCGCCGCCCTCGCCTTGGCCGGACTCGCCGGCCTCACCGCACGGCCGCTTGAGGCGGCCTCCGCCCCCCGCCAGGTCAATATCAAGATCCAGAACGGACAGCCCGCCGCCCCCGCGCCCGATACCGCGGCCTTGATGGAGAAGGCCCGCCAGGATTCCTCGGCTAGGGCGTCCAAGGCGCGGCAGGATTCCCTCTCCCTCGCCGATGCCCGCCGGCAATTGGACATCGAGCGATCCAAACGGAGCGAAATGGAAAACCAATTGCTCACCACGGGCCTCCTGGTTCTCGACGCCGTCTATTTCGAAACCGGCCGCACGGAGATCTCCATCAATTCCAAGCCCTACCTGGACATGCTCGCCAAGATGCTTACCAAGTATCCCAAGTTGCAAATCGAGGTGGACGGCCATACCGACAACGTGGGCGGGGACGTGTACAACCAGAATCTGAGCGAAGGAAGGGCCAAGGCGGTCCAAAGCTACTTGATCAGCCAGGCGCCCGACCTGAACGGCAGGCTGGCCGCGAAAGGTTTCGGGGAATCGAGCCCGAAGGCGGACAATCGCACCGCCGAAGGCCGGACCCTCAACCGCCGTACGGAACTCAGGGTGCTGAACAAGGAGGCCCTGGATGAGTACAACCGTTTCTCCGGAAGCGGCGGCACCGCGCCCGCTCCAACAGGAGCGCCGGCGCCCGGAAGCCATGCGGCCGGGTCCGCGGAATGAAGCGATCTTGTGGGCGTGCCGGCGAGGGTCCGGCCCGTCCATCCACCGTTCCTATTCATTTGGTTAACCCTAAAGGTAAACCTCGTTAGGTAACACGGGAGTTACGTGCGAAATCTTGCCGGCCGCCCTACGGCAAAGCCATGCGCGAGTGTAAAGGATTCCGATATCGGCTTTACCTATTCTTGACCGCGACGACCCAAACACCTTGAATCCGCCGTAATCCCGGCAAAAACCGCAAAGAACCTGGTGGGCCGGCTACTGCCTTTTCCCGGGATCCGCGCTATCCTTGGTATAATGATCAGAGGCTATTACTTTTTCCCGTCAATGCATTACAAGAGGATTCACGAGTGGGATCCGAGATCGTAAGAGGACTGGAAAACGCCTACGACTGCGGGGATCTGAACGATCTCAAGGCGTCCATCCTTCCTTTCATCCGCAATAATCGCGACAAGCTGCTCTGCTTCATCCAGGAGTTCCAGCGCATCGAGGGGCCGCGCCCCTTGGACATGCTCATCAAGATCTTCATCATCCAGCACAACATGCCCTTCGATATGGCGCAATACATGGCCCGGCAATCGGATGCCATCAAACGCGAAATAGACGGTTGCGACGATCTAGCGCAGAAGCAGCGCCAGGTGGCGGAATGGATCCGGCAGAAGGCGGAAGCCCATCGCAGCACGTCCATGTTCCAGCAAGTGTTCTGTTTCGAGAAATTGAAGGATGAGCTGATGCCGCTGATCGAGGAAGAACTCAACCTCCATCACGCCTGAACGGCGGCCCGCAAAATCCTTCTTCGCTAAAGCGGGCGCGTGAGCAGCCCGCGTTTTTGTTGGCGCAGGAAATCCGCGAGGAGGCCGCGCAAACGCCCCGCTCCCCCATCGGCTTCCGGCGCGGAGGACGGGAGGCCGGCGGGCTCAAGGCCCTCAGGCGCCGGCCTTTCCGCCGCGAAGGCGGCCAAAGCGGCGGCCTTGCCTTCGGCGGAGAAGCGGCGGTAGAAATCGCGTAGCCAGGCGGCCGGCCCGGGGCCCAGGCCCATCCGCTCCAGGCCCAAGGCATTCAGGCCGGCATAGCGCAAGGGCTCGCCGAGGGCCTTGGAGAAGGGCAGCACGTCCTTATCGACGCGCAGGTTTCCGCCTACGAAGGCCCCCGCCCCGATGGAGACGAATTGGTGGATGCCCGTCATGCCCGAGACGACCGCTCCCGGGCCCACGCGCACGTGGCCCGCCATATGGACCCCGTTCGCGATCACCGCGCGGTTCCCGATCTCGCAGTCATGGGCGACATGGGCATAGGCCATGATCAGGCAGTCCGCCCCGACCGAAGTGTAACCGCCGGCGGTGGTGGCCCGGTTGACGGTCACGTACTCGCGTAGCCAGGCCCCGGCGCCGATGCGCACGCCGGAAATCCCGCCGCGGTATTTCAGGTCCTGCGGCAGGTTGCCGAGAACGACGCCATCCTCCAGACGGACATGGTTTTCCAGAATGGTACCGGGATAGAGATGGCAAAAGGGACCGATGCGGACGCCTGTCCCGAGGGTAATGCCTTCGTCCAGGAGGGCGTAAGGGCCCACCTCGGAATCGGGCGGCAGGTCCAGGGACGGATGCACCACCGCGGTGGGATGGATTAGCATGGCGCGAATCAGACCATGGAGGCCTTGATGACCGCCTCCGCCGCGAGGTCGCCATCGATTTCGGCCCGGGCCTTTATGACGGCGAAGCCGCGGCGGTACTTATCCAACTCGCCCGAAAGGGTGAGCACGTGCCCCGGCCGCACGGGGCGGCGGAAGCGGGCCTCTTCGATGCCCGCGAAAGCCGGGCGCTTCCCGGCCGACTCTTCCGGGAAGGACAGGAAAACCAGCATGCAGCTGAGTTGGGCCAAGGCCTCGATCTGGAGCACTCCGGGCATGACCGGTTCGCCGGGGAAGTGCCCCGCGAAGAAGGGTTCGTTAAAGCTGACGTTCTTGACGCCGGCGATGGATTTCCCTTTTACGAAGGCGGTGATGCCGTCCACCAATAGAAAGGGGTAACGATGCGGCAACAGCTTGAGGATGCCCGCGTAATCGAGGATGAATTTCGGGTTTTCCGATTTCGGTAGGGATTCCGGGATATCGCCCATGGCGCTGTGCTTCCTTGCGCTAGTAGAAGGTGAGGCCCAAATCTAGCATTCGCGCAGGCGCGCCAGCAGCCGGTGGTGCGCGGAATGCCCGCCATTGCGTACCTCGATCTCGGCGCGGGGCAGGGCCAAGCCATTGAGGGCCAGATCGCCGAGCAGGTCGAGGATCTTATGCTTGACCGGTTCGTCGGGCATCCGCCAGGCCGGCTGGTTGAGCAAGGGAAAGGGTGCGCCCGACCATTCGGGATGCAGCGAGAGGACATCGCGGTATTCCGCTTCCGAGGCCGCCAACAACAGGCCCGAGTCCCGGCCGGCTCCGGTCATGAGGCCGGCCGCCAAGGCCGCGCGCCATTCCGTATGGAATGTGAAAGTGCGCGCCGGAAGGATCTCGTTCCAGGCCGTGGCCGCATCGTTCAAGGCGAAAGCCTGGCGTAACGGACCGCGTTCAAGGACATAAAGCACCCGGAAACGATCCGCGGGCCGGATGGAAAGATGGCCGTCTTCCCAGCTATCCTCCCATGCCAGGGCGCAGGGATATTCCCGCCAGACGGGCCTGCGTGCCGCGGAGGGCGCCAAGCGGGCCAGGGCTTCGCGATAAGGCAAGGCGCTGCCGTCCAGACCGGGCAATTCGGGGGCGTCCGCCCGCAGGGATAGCGGTTCCTCGGCGAAGAAGAGGAGCGCCGCCAGCAGGTGTTCCGGGGTGCCTACCGTAGCGGGGAAGCTACCCAGCACGGTGGCCCACCGGGCCGTCCGGGGCAGGCCCCCGAGGTCTTCGATCGTCTGCCCGCCCGGGAAGCCGGGGAAGCTGAACATCGGCCCGCCCGGACGCCCGTCCGCTTCCCGCAACCCGATTTCCAATCGGCATGGCCTTCCGCTATGCACCCCGGCCCCCGACAGGATCTCAGGCCGGCGGGCGGACTTCTCCGCGGCGGGATGGGAGGTCATGGGCTCCGACCGGTCCGCCGTTCGTCGATCCGGCTTTTCCGCCAAGCCGCGATGGGCCGGGCCGGGAATCCCGCCACCACCGAACCATCGGGAAAATCCTTGGTGACGCCGGAACAAGCGGCGACCGAAACATCGGCCCCCAATCGTAAATGCCCGTCCACGCTGGCGGCGCCGCCCAAGCGCAGCCGCGCGCCGGCTAGGGTCGAGCCCGCCACCCCCGACTGCGATGCCAGCAGGCAATCCTCGCCGAGCGTCACGTTGTGGGCGATTTGGACATGGGAATCGAGCTTGCAACCTTGGCCCA
Organism: Fibrobacterota bacterium; assembly: GCA_019509785.1. Lineage (NCBI taxonomy): Bacteria > Pseudomonadati > Fibrobacterota > Fibrobacterota bacterium. The sequence goes on from JAEKLQ010000053.1 coordinate 5,865, forward strand.
AAAAGGTCGGGTGCAACACGCCGGCGGCCACCACCGAGTTGGCTCCGATAAAGCAACCGTCCCCGATGCGGACCCCGGCGGGATGGGGCATGGGAAGCAGTTCGGCCCGCGCGGATCCGACGGGTAAGTCCCGGGCGGACAGGGGCCGGGCGGCCGAATCCCGGGCCGCCATCGGCCGGGCGTAGAATCCGAAACCGGCGCAGCCGATCACGACCCCGGGCTGGATCTCGCAAGCCCTCCCGATATGGCAATGCGCCTCGATCACCGCGTTGGCCCCGATACGGGTTCCCCGGCCGATGAACGCGCCCTTGGCGATATAAGCTCCCGGGCCCACGTCCACCCCGCCCTCCAAGACGCCTTCCACGACGGCCGTCGGGGCGATCCGGTTTTCTCCGCCGGGGGGGAAGGGGGATTCCCGTTCCCATCGATCGCCCCAGGCGGAAAGTAAAGCGGCGAGGGCGGCATGGGCCGAGCGGATTCGGAGGACGGGAATATCCAACGGCGGGAGGTGAACGTCCGCTTCCGCGGCTATCAATGCGGGCCGGGACGATAGGTTGCCGCTTGATGCCGTCGCCGCAGGACTCGTAGGCGACCCATCCACCGGGGATTTCGCCCAGGCCTCGCGTACGGACAAACGGGTACGGGCTCCCACGCAAACCAGGGAGCCGAACTCCGCGCGCTCAGGCGCGCAGAGGGATGCGATCGGGAAATCAAGGGAAGGAGGAAGATGAAAGGTCGGGACCAAAAATGGGCCCAAGAGGGCCGCGACCTCGGACCCGAGCGGCAAACTCCCGGTATCCGCGCGTCTCAGCCGCATGCTTCCTCCGGGAACGGGTTCCTTCGGAACCTGCTACTTGGCCTCTTTGTTCAGCGCGTCGATGACCTTTTGGGTCAGGTCGTTGTCCTTCTTCCAGTAGACGACGGCCCCGGCGGCGCGATCGAATACCATATCGTAGCCTTCCTGGTTGGCCACGTCCTGGATGGTCTTCTTGATCTTCTGGATGATGGGCCCGGAGAACTCCTCGTTCTTCTGGAACAGGGTGCCGTCTTTCCCGTAGATCTGCTGCACGAATTGCTCGTACTCGCTCTTCTTCTTCAGGAAGTCCGCTTCCATCTCCTTCTTCTTCTCTTCGGAAAGCATCAAGGACTGCTTATCCAGCTTGTCCTTCAGCTCCATCAGGGACTTCTGCTTGGCAGCGGCATCCTGCTCCCATTTCTGGACCTGCTGGTCGTATTGCTTCTGGGCTTTCTTGGTCTCGGCGTATTTGTCGAAAACCATTTTCGAATCCACGTGGGCTATCTTCAGGTCGGCGGCGAAAGTCGTTCCGGCCAAAAGAAGGCCCAAGAACAGGGGGGCCAATTTACGCATATATCCTCCTTAAAATCCTTGCTCGATGACGAAATTGACGACGGGCGCGTTGCCCGCCTTGGGATGGCGATCGCCGTTATAGGTTTCCACGTCGTCCAGGGGCCAACCGAAGTCGAAGCCCATGCCAAAGGGAGCCACCAAGGGGATGACCAGCCGGAAGCCGAACCCGAAATCGCGGCGCAGATCCGAAAAGTCGATTTCCTCCCAAGGATCCGGGACCGAAGCATGGGACACGGGGTTGTAGTAGCCCTGATTGGCCGGATCGTACTTCGGCAGGTTCCCGAACACGTTGCCCACGTCGTAGAAGCCCAGCAAGTAGAAGGTGTTTTCCACCACCGGATAGGTGAGTTCGGTGATGAAGGAGAAATAGCTCCGCCCGATGCGGGAGGATCCGATGCTGCCGGGATCGTACCCGCGCATCTTGCCCTGGTATCCCAGCACGCCGCCCATCTGGAACAAGTCGTAGCTCTGGATGTTGTCGCCCAAGAGCATCCCGAAGGACGAAGCGACGCCCAAGACCAGCTTCTGGACGGTGGGGAACCACCAATTCACCTTGGTTTCGATTTCATGATAATTGAAATCGCCGCCCAGCGGTCCGCCCACACGGCTGTAGATGAACCGGTAGGTCGAGCCCTCGGAGGGGAAGAAAGGCAGGTTCTTATCGTCGCGGGTGAGGGTCAGGTGCAACGACGACTCCAAGCCCGACGGAATGATTAGGGAGTTGGCGTTCGTGGTCAGACCGTTCTCGTTCTCGGTCAGGTTATACGAGCTGCTCACGGAGAAATAATCATCCGGCCAAGTGAGGCGACGTCCCAGGTTCAAGGTCAGGCCGTAACGGGTATAATCGTTCTGGTCCGCCGTGATGGCCTTCTGGAAGCTGTAGAAGACGTTGCCGCCCACCAGGGTCGGGGTATCCAGGAACCAGGGCTCCTGGAAGCCCACCGAGGCCAATTGCTTTTGCTGGCCGTACTCCAGGTTCAAATCCGCGCGCTGGCCGTTGCCCATGAAGTTGGGGATCTGCAAGCCTACCGTCCCCACCAGGCTCTCGCGCTGGCTATAGGCGAGGCCCGCCGAAACCGTTCCCGTACCCGCCTGCTTCTCGGTCACCTTCAGGACCAGGTTCACGTCGCTGGCGTCCCCGTCCTTAACCTGTTCGATGTTCGGTTCCACGTTGTCGAAGAAGGCCAGCTGCATGATATCGCGCTGGGCCCGGACGATCAGGGACTGCCGGAAGATGTCCCCCGGGAACAGTTTGACTTCGCGGCGGATCACCTTATCCTTGGTCTTGGTATTCCCGCGGATGTCCACCAGGTGGATATGCGCGATACTGTTTTCCTTGATGGTGAAGACCACGTTGACCACGGTGTCCTGGTACTCGAAACGATCCTGCAAATCGAGGAACAGGTAGCCTTCCTCGCGGTAGAGGGAGGTGATCTGGAACTTGGTGGCTTCGTACTTCTTCATGTTGAAGATCTCGCCCGAATCCAGCAGCAATTGGGCCTTCAAAGCCCCGTCCTCGACGATGTTATTGTGGATGAAGGTGGCCTTCCCGAACCTGTAGCGCTTGCCTTCCGTCACGTTGATGCGGATGTCCAGCCACTTCTTGTCCGGGGTATAAGTGATCTTTTCGCCTTCCACGGCCGCGTCCAGGTAACCCAGTTCGCGGTAATGATCGACCAGGGAATCGAGGCCTAGGCGGTATTCGTCTTCCTTGTACTCCCCGTCGCGCCACCAGCGCTCTTCCTTGGTGGGCAGCTTCTTGCGCAATTCCTTGTCGGAAACGTGGGGGTTCCCGGCGAAGGTTATATAACGGACGCGGACTTTCTTGCCTTCGCTGACCTTGAACGTCACCGTCTTCCGGCCCGTGCTTTCTTCCACGCCCTCTTCCACGTCCACCTGGGCCAGCAAATAGCCCTTGCTATGGTACTTGTCGAGGATCTTCTGCCGGTTGCGCTCCACCGCGCTGCGGGAATAGACCTGCCCATCGAGCAAATCCATGACCTCTTTCAGGTCATCGGTCTTGATCTTGTCGTTCCCTTTGATCTCCGCTTTGGCCAAGGTGGGCAGCTCGGTAACCACGAAAGTGAGGATGGCGCCTTCCACCGAATCCGGATAATCGATATCGACGCGGATGTCGGAGAAAAGGGCCAGCTTATTCAGGGCGGTGACCGAGGCCGAAACCCGTTGGCGCAGGACCGGGGGGAGGTATTCCTCGCCTTTTTCGATCTGCAGGGTGCGGAAAATGAGGGACTTGTCGACCGTGTGGTTGCCCTCGATCTTGATGTCCACGATCTTGACCTCTTTGACCGGGCTGTGGAAGCCCGGGCCGTTGAGCTGCTGCGCGCCCGCGGGTACCAGGAGAAACAGGCCAAAGAGCGGGAAGAGCAAAGCGCGTAGCGTCTTGGGGATGGTCAAAAGGCCTTCCTGAGGTTTTGGAAACCGGAATAACATAGCAAAAAGGGCGCCGGGGAACATCCCGACGCCCTTCATGAGTTTTCCGAAAGGGGCCGCCTTAGGCGGCCCCCGCTTACTCGCCCTTCACTTCGGCGGGTTCCTTCTCTTCCTTCTTCCCGGTCTTCGAAGGGCCGGGAGTGAAGGTCAGTTGATCGCCTTTGCGGCTGACCTTGAGCAGGGAATTGTCCGTGATCTTGCCGCGGAGGATCTCCTCGGCGAGCGGATCCTCGATCAGCTTCTGGATGGCGCGGCGCAACGGCCGGGCTCCCAGCTGGGGATCGAAGCCCTTCTCGACGATGAGGTCGCGCACCGAGTCCGAGATCTGGACCTTGATGTCGCGGGGGCCCAGGCGGGTTTCCAGCTCGGCGATGAGGATATCGACGATGCGGCCCATATCCTTCTTCTCCAGGGACCGGAACACGACCAGGTCGTCCAGGCGGTTCAGGAACTCCGGGTTGAAGGTGCGCTTCACCTCTTCGCGGACCATCTTCTCCATGCGTTCGTATTCGCTGTCGGTATCGTCCTTGCCGAAGCCGAGGCCCACGCCCTTCTTGATATCCTTGGCCCCGAGGTTCGAGGTCATGATGATCAGGGTGTTCTTGAAGTTCACCTTGCGGCCGTAGCTATCGGTCAATTGGCCGTCATCGAGGATCTGCAACAGGATGTTGAAGACGTCCGGATGGGCCTTTTCGATTTCGTCCAACAGGATCACGGAGTAGGGCTTCTTGCGCACCTTTTCGGTGAGCTGCCCGCCTTCTTCATAGCCGACGTACCCGGGAGGCGCGCCCACCAGGCGGGAGACCGCGAACTTCTCCATGTACTCCGACATGTCGATGCGGATTAGGGCTTCTTCGGTCTCGAACAGGAAGCCGGCGAGGGCCTTCACGAGTTCGGTCTTGCCCACGCCCGTCGGTCCCAGGAAGATGAAGCTGCCCATGGGCCGCTTGGTGCTATGCACGCCCGAACGCGAGCGGCGGATGGCCTTGGAGATCACGTCGATGGCGCGTTCCTGGCCCACCACGCGTTGGCGCAGCTCGGTTTCCATGTTGAGCAAGCGTTGGCTTTCCTGGTTGGCCATCTTAGCCAATGGGATGCCCGTCATCTTGGCGACCACTTCCTGGATGGCTTCCTCATCGACGATCAGGCGCTCTTCGCGCTTCTGCTCGCGCCACTTCTTGCGCATCTCTTCCAGTTCGGCCTTGAGGCTTTCCTGGGTATCGCGCAGCGAGGCGGCGGTTTCGTAATCCTGGTTCTCGACCGAGGCTTCCTTCTCCTTCACTACGGCCTCGAGCTCGAGCTCTTTGGCGCGCAGTTCGGGAGGGATGGACAAGCTGGCCAGGCGCACGCGGGCGCCGGCCTCGTCGATGATGTCGATGGCCTTGTCCGGCATGAAGCGATCGGAAAGGTACCGGTCCGACAGGCGGACGGATGCGTCCAGGGCTTGTTCGGTATAGGTGACCTTGTGATGCGCCTCGTACTTCGGGCGCAGGCCCTTGATGATCTGGAGGGTATCGGCGAGTGAGGGCGGGTCGACCAGGATGGTCTGGAATCTGCGTTCCAACGCGCCGTCCTTCTCGATGTACTTGCGGTACTCGTCCAAGGTGGTGGCGCCGATGCACTGGAACTCTCCGCGCGACAGGGCGGGCTTGAAGATGTTGCTGGCGTCGAGCGAACCTTCGGAACCGCCGGCGCCCACGATGGTGTGCAACTCGTCGATGAAGATGATGACGTTGTCGTTCTTCTGCAGCTCGGTCATCAGGGACTTGAGGCGTTCCTCGAACTGGCCACGATATTTGGTGCCCGCGACGATGGAGCCCATGTCGAGGGTGACGACGCGCTTGGATTCCAGGATCTCGGGGATGTTCCGCTCGATGATCTTCTGGGCCAGGCCTTCGACGATGGCGGTCTTGCCCACGCCGGGTTCGCCGATGAGCACGGGATTGTTCTTCTTGCGGCGCGACAGGATCTGGATGACGCGCTCGATCTCGGGACCGCGGCCGATGATGGGATCGAGCTGGCCCTGGCGGGCGAGCTCGGTCAGGTCGCGTCCGAAATGATCGAGGAAGGGCGTCTTGCTCTTCTTGCGCGAACCGGCGAAGTCGGTGCCGCTCTGGGCGTCGCCGCCGCGGAGCACGCGCTCGATCTCTTCCTTCACGCGTTCGTACTCCACGCCGATGCTCGCGAGGGCGTTGGCGGCGGCGGACTCATGGTCCTTCATGAGGGCGAGCAGGAGATGCTCGGTGCCGATGTACTTGTGGCTCATGGAGCGCGCTTCCTGCGCGGCGATCTCCAGCACCTTCTTCGCGCGGGGCGTGAAGGGGATCATCTGGCCGATGGTCATCATGCCGCCCGAAGAGCTGATCGACTTCTCGATGTTGCGGGCCAAATCGTCGAGATCGATCCCGAGATTCTTCAGCACCGCCACCGCTACGCCGTCGCCTTCGCGGATGAGACCCAGGAGCAGGTGCTCCGTGCCCACGTAGTCATTCCCCAAACGCACGCTCTCTTCGCGCGCCAGTTGCATGACCTTCTTCACCCGATCCGTAAACATGCCGTTCATTGTTTGCGCTCCGTTGGGCCGGCGCATTCCGGCCCGCTCACATCCCTGTTTAAAATACTTGCCTTCCCCCGAAATCCCAATCTTTATATGGCGTCATCGCTTGGTTTCCCTAAGGTTAATCTTACAACATTCGCCCGCGAAAAGTCTTCTTCTTCCTGCGGGAGATCCTTGTCGCAACTTACCGCCAGGTGACCGCTTGCCGCCGTAGCGCGCAAGGATTCCAGGATCCGGACGATTTCGGGGCGCGCCAAGCCCAACGCGGCCCCGAGGCGGGCGAAAGAGCTTAGAGACAGCAGTTCCTCATAGGAAAGCGTCGGGGCGCCGGTCAGCCGTTCCAAAGCCGCCTGGACGCGCGCGGCGAGCCGTTCGGGATGGCGACGTTGGCATTCCCGGCGCATCTCCTCTTCCCGCCGGAGTACCGGCGCCAGGGCTTCGAGATGTTCGGCATAGGCTTCCGCGGGAGTCCGGCCGAGTCGTCCGCGGGACGCGATGCGGAAGAGCCCCACGTCGGCGGGGCCGGGCATCGACGCGGGCAGAGGCGTAGCGGGCGCGAAGGCGAGGCCGGCGGCGACGCAATAATTCCGGGCCGCGGGCAATTCCCTGGCCATGGCCAAGCCCGGAAGATGGACCACCTGCTCGATGGCGACGCCCGGCCCTACGCGTCCGGGATCGGATGCGAGATAGCCGTAGCGCAGGGATCGGGACCAGCCGGACCCGTCGGGACCGGGCCCGGGATCGGGGAAGTCGGCGGAGTCGGGATGCGGGCAGCCCGCGTGCAATCGGCCCAAGGTCAGATGCTCGACCTCGTTCGCCAAGGCCCAGGCGGAACCGTCGGGCGCGGTGGCCAGATGCTTGAAGCCTTTCTTGCCCGGGAAGGGCATGGCGCGCCAGGGCAGGATCTCGCGCTCGCGCAAGAAGCGTACGACTCGGGGCGGGCAGGCCGCCAAGGGCTCGGGGGACGGATAGCCGGCGCGCGCCATCCAGGCCAGGGCGCGTTCGGCGGCGACGGCGCATTGGTTGGGGGTGGCGGAAACCGGGAAGGGCAGGCCGGCGAAATTGCGGAAGGCGAGCAGCCGGGTCAGGACCACCGCGGCACGGGGATCCCCCGGGGTAACATCGGCGTTACTCCAGGGCAGGGGCCGGGAAGCGAGATCAGGCCACCCCAAGTCCGGGACCCCTGGGAGCGGCGGCGCGCAGCAGGCCCTTGATGCGGGCGGCTTCCTCGTAATTCTCGGCCCGCACGGCCTCGGCCATTTGTTCCCGCCAGTGGGCCAAGGTTTCGGGATCGGCGACGGGCGGGGCGGCGGCCGCATGCGCGGCTTCGGGAATGGCGAACGCCAACGATTGGTGCAGCCAGGCGACGTCGGCTTGCAAGGCTTCCCCGAAAGCGACGTAGCAATGCGGGCATCCGAGCAGACCGCGGGCGCGGTATTCGGCCCAGGTATGTCCGCAATGCGTGCACACGGGGAAATTGGCTTCGCTCACGCCCGGCCTCCGTCCCGCTCCAGGCGCAGGCCCCCGCCTTCCATCATGTACACCTTCTTGGCCAGGCCCGCCAGCGCCTGATCGTGGGTCACCACCAGGATGGCCACGTTGAGCCGGCCGTTCAGGTCGAGCAGGAGTTCATGGAGCTGGGCGGCGTTCTTGACGTCCAAATTTCCCGAAGGTTCGTCGCACAGCAGTATGCCGGGATTGTTCATGAGGGCGCGGGCCAAGGCCACGCGCTGGCGTTCACCGCCGGAAAGTTCCGCCGGCAGATGGCGTAGGCGATGATCCATGCCCACCATTTTGATGAGTTCGAGGGCCCGATCTTGTTCCGCCTTCCCCAGGCGGCCGTCTACGCGCGCGGGCATCAAGACGTTCTCGCGCACGGTGAGATCGGGCAGGAGATGATGGAACTGGAACACGAAACCGATCTCGCGGTTGCGGATCCGGCTCATGGCCCGATCGGAAAGGCCCACGGTATCCTTGCCCTTGAAGAGCACCCGTCCGGCGGTGGGATGATCGAGCAATCCCAGGATATGCAGAAAGGTGCTCTTCCCCACCCCGGAAGCGCCCTTGATGGCGACGAAGCCGCCCGGGCCGATGGCGAAGTCGAGATCGCGGAACAGCTCGATGCGCGTGCCGGTCTCCTCGAAGACCTTTTGGATCCGTTCCGCCGAAAGCAGGACCGCGTCACTCATGGCGGATGGCCTCCACGGGATCATGGCGGGCCGCCTTCATGGCCGGCAGGATGGTCGCGATGCCGCACAGGGAATTGGTCAAGATCAATACCATGGCCACGTCCGGCCAGCGAAGCTCAACGGGCAAGACGGTCACGAAATAGACGTCTCCCGGCAACTGGATCAGCCCGAACCGGCTCTGCAACCAATAGCTGATCAACCCCAGGGCCGTGCCGGCGAAAGAGCCCGACAGGCCGATGAGCATGCCTTCCAGCATGAAGATACGCAGGATGCCGCTGCGGGTGGCGCCCATGGCGCGCAGGATGCCGATCTCGCGGACCTTGTCGTTGACGGCCATGACGAGCGACGAGATGATGTTGAAGGCGGCGATGATGATGATGATCCCCAAAGCCAGCCCGACCAATACCTTCTCGTACGACATCCATTTGATGAGGGTGTAATTCTTGGCCTGCCAATCCAGGGCCCGGTAGGGGAAGCCCAAGGTATCCTCCATGGCATCGGCGATCTTGCCGCTCTTGTAGGGATCGACGACGCGGAGCTGGAGGCCGGTGGCCACCCCCTTGAGCCCGAACAGCTTTTGGGCGTCTTCCAGGGTGATGTAAGCGAGGGATTCGTCGAACTGGTACATGCCCGACTCGAAGGTGGCGGAGACGATGAAGGGCGCGATCTTCGGCGCGAATCCGGCCGCGCCCAGCTCGCCGGCCTCGGTGAAGTCGGCCAGGAATACCTTGTCCCCGATGGAAGCCTGCAAGCGATTGGCCAAGGCGTAACCGAGGATGATGCCGGGATAGGCCTTGCCGGTGGTGTCCTTGAGGCCGTGGAAACGGTAACGACCATGGGAAATGGTGCCCGACAGCCCGATCACGTCCTTGCTGGACGCGCTATCGATGCCGTAGACCACGATGCCGTCCTGGTTTTTCTTGCGCGAGATGATGGTCTTGGACATGATGAAGGGCGAGACGGCGGTGACCTGGGGGAAATGGCGGACGCGCGTGGCCAGGGAATCGTAGGCGCGGATGGGGGCGAACTGGTATTGGGTGATCTCGATATGCGCGTCCTTGCCGATCAGCTGGCGCTTGACCTCGTGCTCGAAGCCGTTGATGGCGGAGAGCACGAAGATGAGCAGCCAGGTGCCGACGGTGACGCCGGCGGCCGAAAACAGGGCGATGAGCCCCGTGGAAAGGGTCCGGCGTTGGGCCCAGAAATACTTCCGGGCGATGAACCACTCGAAACGCTTCACTCGGGCTTCATCAAAGGGAAGAGCAGCACGTCCTTGATGGTCGCGCTATCGGTCAAAAGCATGATCATGCGATCGATACCGATGCCCACGCCGCCCGTCGGAGGCATGCCGTACTCGAGGGCGCGCAGGAAATCCTCGTCCAGGGGATGCGTCTCGTCCTCGCCGCCCCGTCCGCGCTCGACCTGATCTTCCAGCAGCTTGCGCTGGACCAGGGGATCGTTCAACTCGGAATAGGCGTTGCCCACCTCCCAGCCGTTGATGTAAGGCTCGAATTGCTCCACCAAGTCCGGGTCCTGGCGATGGACCTTGCACAAAGGCGTGCTTTCCCTGGGATGGTCGATGATGAAGATGGGGCCATCGAGATGGGGCTCGCACTTGGCTTCGAAAAGCGCCTTCATGGCGAGACCGCGCAGGTATTTGCCCTTCAGCTCGATATGGTCCTTGGCGAGCAAGGCTTGGATGGCGGCATCGTCCATGGCATCGAAGTCGAGGCCGGCGAATTTCTTCAAGGCTTCCTTGACCGTCAGGCGGGGCCAGGGCGGAGTGAGATCGAATTCCTTCCCCTGGTAGCTGAACTTCATCGTCCCGTTGGCGGCGACGCAGGCCGCCGCGTAGAGGCTCTCGAAATGCTTCATCATGTCGTTGTAGTCGGCGTAGGCCTGGTAGAATTCCAGCAGGGTGAATTCGGGATTATGGGTGCGATCGATGCCCTCGTTGCGGAAGTCCTTGGCGAACTCGAACACGCGCGGGAAGCCGCCGGTGATACAGCGCTTCAGGTAAAGCTCGTTGCTCACGCGCAGATACAGGGGGATATCCAAGGCGTTATGGTGCGTCAGGAAGGGCCGCGCATTGGCGCCGCCGTACACCGCCTGCAAAACGGGCGTCTCGACCTCGAGGTAGTTGTTGTCCAGCAAGTATTGCCGGATGGCCTGGATGATGCGCGAGCGCTTCTTAAAGGTTTCCCGCACGCCGTCGTTCAGGGTGAGATCGACGTAACGCTGGCGATACCGGGTCTCGACGTCCTTGAACTCGTCGAAGATGATCTTCTTCCCGTCCTCGATCTTCTCTTTCGGGATGGGCAGCGGACGCACGGCCTTGGAAAGCAGCTCGGCCGTTTTCGCGTGGATGGTATATTCCCCCGCGCGGGTGACGAACATGGTCCCCTTGACCCCGACCCAGTCGCCGATGTCCAGGATCCTGACCAGCTCGAAAGCGGGTTCCCCCACCTGCTCCCGGCCGAACATCACCTGCATGCGGCCCATATCATCCTTCAGGTGGACGAAGGCCAGCTTGCCTTTCAGGTTGTACCGGACGATGCGGCCGGCGAAGGCGATCTCGGTCCCGGGCGCGGCCTCGGCGCCTTCTGCGACCGGAGCGGGCAGTAGCGTATCCTTCGCCGCGATCAGCTGGGCGCTGTCATGGGTGGGCGCGAAGCGGTAAGGATAGGGATTGATCCCCATCTCCCGCAGCTTGCGCAACTTATCCAAGCGGGCTTCGACCTGATCGTTGATCTCCATAGGGGCGGAAAGGTAGAAAAGGCTGGATAAGGCCAGATAATGGGCCGGGATCGGAACCCGGCCCAAGCGGGAATCAGGGTTGGAAGGCCGCCAGCACGGGAGCCGTATCCAGCACCTCTTCCACCAGCACGATCTTGCCATGCTCCACGGTGAAGCTATGCGTCCAATGGGCTTTCCAGCTCTTGCCCGTAGGAATCGCCGTCGCTTCCTCGTACCCCTGGAACACCGTCTTATGCTTGTCCGAGAGGAACTCCTTGGGCTCTAAGCGGGTCACCTTCGCGTTCGCGCCGAAGGTTTCGATGAAGGCCTTGATGCCGGCCTGGCCTTCATGAACGCCCGCGAAAGGGATGCCCGCCGGTCCATAGAGCACCCATTTCGCGTCCGTCGCGAAGTCGGCGAGCATGCCGGGGAGATCGCCCTTCCCCAGCTTGTCGTAAAAATCCAGGGCCACCACGCTGGCATTCTTGCCGGAACGGTCGCACTGGGAATCCTTTTGGGAGTCCTGGTAAGTCTTGCCCGCGGGGGGCGGGGCCCCCGGATCGGCCGAAACCGCGGAAAAAGCCAGCAAACCCGTGAAAGCCAGGCTTCCCAGCCGGGGAAGGGGCAGATACTTTCCGAAGAAATGGGATGTCATGGATGCTCCTTTTGGTTGAGGCGAAGCGAACCCAGGGCCCCTTAGGGGGCCCCCCGGGCGATCCGCATCCATTAGGATGCGGCGGCCGCCCGAAAAGCACCAATTATTTTGAGCCCGGAATCAGGGAACGGAGGCCTTAGGTCTGCTTGCGCTCCGCATCGGCGGCAAGCAGGTACGCGTTGATGAATCCGTCCAAATTCCCGTCCAACACGCCGTAGGCATCTGAGGATTCGTAATCGGTACGCGCATCCTTCACCATCTGGTACGGCTGCAAGACGTAATTGCGGATCTGGCTGCCCCATTCGATCTTCAGCTTGGAGGCCAGCTTGGACTCGCGCCTCGCGTCCTCTTCATCCTTCAGCTTCTGCCACACCCGCGCCTTCAGCAGCTTCATGGCGCTGGCGCGGTTCTTGTGCTGGCTGCGCTCGCTCTGGCACGAGACCACGATTCCCGTGGGAAGATGGGTCATGCGCACGGCCGAATCGGTCTTGTTGATGTGCTGCCCGCCGGCGCCCCCCGCGCGGAAGGTGTCCACCTTGATATCCTTCTCGTCGATATCGAAATCCACGTCCTCGATTTCCGGATAGACGTAGACGGCGGTAAAGGAAGTATGCCGCCGCGCGTTGGCATCGAAGGGGGAAATGCGGACCAGGCGATGCACCCCGATCTCCGATCGCAGGTAGCCGAAAGCGTACTCGCTTTGGATTTCGATGGTGGCGCTCTTGATGCCGCCATCCTCGGCGGGCTGCTCGTCGAGGATCTCGAACTTGAAGCCCTTCTTCTGGAACCAACTGACGTACATCCGCAGCAGCATGCGCGCCCAGTCCTGCGACTCGGTGCCGCCCGCCCCCGGATGGATGGTCATGATGGCTGGCTTCTCGTCATCCTCGCCCCCGAGCATCTTCTTCAGCTCGAGCTCGCCGATCTTCCCCGCCAATACCGCGACGGACTCGCGCGCCTCCCGCAGGGAGGCTTCGTCCTTGTCCTCTTCCGCCATCTGGGCCAGCATCTCCAGTTCCTGGACCTGGCCGTCCAGCGACTTCCATTGGTCCACCCACCACTGGAGCATCTTGATTTGCTTTTGGGCCTTCTGGGCTTTGGCGGCATCGGACCAGAACCCCGGCTCCGACGCGTTGCGCTCGAGAAGCGCTATCTCTTCTTGCTTGCGTGGGAGGTCAAAGATACCCCCATAGGCGCTGCACGCGATCCTTCAGACTCTTGATCTCTTCCACGGGAAGCTCCTCGGAGTTGCGCCCGCAAAGATAGGAAAACCAGGGCGCCTTGGGCGTACTCTAAAGGGGCATCGGCGCTACCCAGGGGGCGACCGCGCCGGTATGGGGCCGGGCGTTTATTCGAGGGTGAACTCTTGCGAATAAAAATCGCTGGGATGCGGGGCGCAAAAGCATGAAACCTGGATGCGGAGGACGATTTTGTATTTGCCTTTCGGCAATCCGCCGGGTATGACGACATTTCCATTCAAGGAATAATCGGTCGAATCCATGATGACGACGCCATCGTCGAAATAGGGAATCAGATAACCGTACAGCACCTTCTCCCCTTGCGGCGTCGTCAACAGGGAAAAGGCCAGGCTTGCCATGCTCTTGGAACCCCGCTCGCGGTCCTGGAAGGAACGGTAGGTGAAAGTCAACGTGTCGTAGGCCTTGGAAAAACGCACGACGTCGCTGTCCCCGAAATACGCGTAGCTGGCGAACGCGTTCAGGCCGATCGAATCGATATGGCTCACGCCGATCGAATCAGGGGTCGCTTGCATTTGCAGCTTCTGGGGATTCGGGTTGGGTACGTTGGGGTCCGGGCATTGAAGAAGCCGGGACGCGGAAAAACTGAAGCCGGTTCCCATCATACGGTACATGGTAACGTAGAAGTGATCGGAGTCTTGCATCGCCCCGTGGAGCATCCACGCTTCGGAAACGCTTTTTTCGATCAGCGTCAAGTTCAGGGAATCCCCGTTCCGCCGTACCGAAACGCTGTCCTCGGGCCGAGTGGAGTTGATCCACATGATATTGCCCGTTATGTCCATTTCATGAGGTGATAACTTAAGTATACCGGTTTCGTAACGCGTGCGGCCGGCTTCGATGTAAATCGTATCCTGAACGGACCAACAACCGGACAGGTTGGAGGCATCGCCCCCGCCCGACGCGGGATCGCAGCCTGAAAGGCAGGCTGCCCCGATTCCCATCAAACCTATCAAGCCCGCGAATCCCGCAAGGATCGGGATATTCTTGAAGCTATGGGCTGAGCGCCCTTCTATCGTGAAGCTGGGTGTTGTCGCCATTCACAAAAGATAGCCCGGATCCGCGTCAGCTGGGTTTTCCGGCCCGCGATTTTCTCTCTCATTTTGAGAGCGATGGTAAGCCTCAATACGGCCTCCGGGCCCGCGCGGCCTTGAGAGCCTGCCCGCTCCCCTCGTCCAACTCGATTTCCCTTTTAATGATCTCACGAAGGCAGGTCTGGTACTTCATATTTCGCGAGCGCGCCAGGGTCTTGAGTTTTATCAAGTCGGACTTTGCGATGCGGAAATTTACGGTGCAATCCTTCACTTCACCATCTAACCACTCATCGTATTTCGCCACATCCTCTTGAAGCCGGCGGGCCAATTCGACCCGCCTCCGCATCTCGGTTGTAAAAGAGGATTCCATGCGGCTTCTCCTTGCTAATGACGGTACGTAGGGAGTCCCCCCCTGGTGCCACAGCCGCAATAAGCACAGTGTATTGACAATGAATGTCAATACACTGTGTGTCGCAAGCTTCCACTGGGGCCCAGCCTGACCCAGGAATAGATACACATCGGAATCAGTGTTAATCGTGCGCAGACGCACAATTATCGGAACCGTGTCGGTATTTGGAGATGGGTAATTAAGAGACGGCGCGCACGGGGATGCCTGCCAGCGCCAGCTCGACCTTGATCGCGGGGATCGACCAGGTTCCGTAGTGCACCATGGAGGCCACCAGGCCCGCGTCCGCATGGCCCTTTTCGAAGACTTCGGCCAAATGGCGGGGCACGCCCGCGCCTCCCGAAGCGATTACGGGCACGTCCACGGCATCGGCGATCAGGCGCGTCAGGGTCAGCTCGTATCCGTCCTTGGTGCCGTCGGCGTCGATGGAGTTCACGCAGATTTCCCCCGCCCCCAGCGCCACCGCGCGCTTCGCCCACTCGACCGCATCGAGTCCCATGGCCTTGCGCCCGCCTTGCACGTAAACCTCATAGCCCGAAGGCAGGCCCGGAGCCGTCGATCGCTTGGCATCCATCCCCAGCACGATGCATTGCTTCCCGAAAGCCCGCGCGCCTTGGGAGATGATTTCGGGGTTTTGCACGGCCAGGGAATTCAGCGAAACCTTTTCCGCACCGGCCATCAGTACCTCGCGCATGTCCTCCAGATTGCGTATGCCTCCGCCCACCGAGAAGGGGATGAAGACCTTGCGGGCCACCGCGCGTACCATTGCGATGTCGATGGGGCGCTTTTCGGCGGAAGCCATGATGTCGTAGAACACCAGTTCGTCCACGCCTTCGCGGTAATATTGCGCGCCCATCTCCACGGGATCGCCCAGGTCCACGTTGCCGGCGAACTTCACGCCTTTGGTAACCTTCCCGTTACGTACGTCCAGGCAAACGATGACGCGCTTGGACAGCATCAGGCGCTTTCCCGGCCGTCCCCGGTGGAACGGCCATCCTGGCCATTCCACTTGCAGAAGTTCTCGAGCAGGCGCAGGCCGTGCTTCCCGCTCTTCTCCACGTGGAACTGGCAAGCCACCAGGTTCTTGCGCCCGATGACGGCCGCGAAACGGACACCGGCATAGTCCGATTCCGCCAGGATATCGGCCGGATCCGCGGGGGTAGGATAATAGCTGTGCACGTAATAGAAATGGCTCTTATCCGGAATGCCGGCGAAGAGGGGATGGGGACGGTAGAAACCCACGTGGTTCCAGCCCATGTGCGGCACCTTCGCGCCCGGTCCCGCGTTGAAAATCTCGGTGCCGCCCGGAAGCAGTCCCAGGCAAGGCGTACGGCCGTCTTCCAAACTCCAGTCGAGGATAATCTGGCAACCCACGCAAATGCCCAGGAAGGGACGCCTGCTCGCGACAAACGCTTTCAGAACCGGGCCCAGTCCCATGCGGTTCAATTCTTCCATCGCCGAACCCGCGGCGCCCACGCCGGGGAATACCAATCGATCGGCGCCGGAGATGACCTCGGGATCGGAAGAGATCACGGAATCGAATCCCACTTCCGCCAGCGCTAGTTGCACCGAAGTAAGGTTGCCTGCTTTATAGTCGACCAGGACGATCATGGGATTGCGCAGCGGACCGCAGGTCCGCCGCCCTCAGGCCCCTTTCGCCTCGCGCACCTTGCGCGAAGTCAGGGTGACGCGATCCACCAAGGGAACGGCCGAGGCCTCGGCCGGGATTTCCCCGACCACTTCGAAGCCGAGGTCGCGGATCATCTCGCGATCCAGGGAGCCCGCTTGGCCTTCGGTGGTCAGGTAGTCGCCCACGAAGATGGAGTTGGCCGCATACAAGCCCAGCGCTTGCAGGCTCCGCAAATGCAGTTCGCGGCCTCCCGCGATGCGGATCTCGGAGAATGGGTTGGCCAAGCGGAACAGGGCCAGGATCTTTAGGCAATACACCGGCGATAACTCCTCGCGATGGCCCTGGGCGGTGCCCTTAAAGGGGATCAGGAAGTTCACCGGGATGGAATCCACCCCCAACTCGCGCAAGCGGAACGCCACGTCGACCACGTCGTCGCGGGTCTCCCCCATGCCGAAAAGGGCGCCGCTGCAAGAGGAAATTCCCGCTTCGCGCACTTTCCGCACCGTGTCCAGGCGATCGGTGAAGCCATGGGTGGAGCAGATTTCACCGTAATGGCGTTCGCTGGTATTCAGGTTATGGTTATAGGCGTCCACGCCCGCCTCGTTCAATTTGTCCGCCTGGCCATCCTTCAACAGCCCTAAGCAGGCGCACAATTCCAATTGCGGGAACCGTTCCTTCACCCGGCGCACCGCGGCCGCCACACCCGCCACGTCCCGGTCCGATGGCCCGCGCATGGAAGCCACCATGCACAAACGCGCGGCGTGGTTAGCCACCGCCTTTTCCGCCGCCGACTCCACCTCTTCCGGGGTCATCAGCTTGTACTTCTCCACCGGCACGTCGGCCACCGCCGATTGGGAGCAGTATCCGCAATCCTCCTGGCAAATGCCGCTTTGGATATTGACCAGGTAATTGAGGCGCACCTTCTTGCCGAAGGCCGCATGCCGTACCTTATAGGCGGCCTGCATCAGGGAGAGGATGTCCTCGTCCGGCCAGGCCAGCACGGCCAACGCCTCTTCCCGCGTCAATTCCTCGCCCGCCAAGCTCTTCTCGGCCAGATCAAGGGCATTCAAGCGCGAGGGCAGAGGATGTGAATCCATGGAGGGGGCCTTCCGAAAAGCCCTTAAATATAGTGAAACCCGGATAAGAACCGGAAAAAGGGGGATTCGGGCCGCGCTAAGGAGGAGGTACGGTAATCCCGCAGCGGGCGGCCAGTTCCAAGACCCGCTGGGCGCGATCTTCGTACCGTTCCCGGGCTTTATCTTCGAGATGGCGTAGGCAACGTTGCAATTCGCCCAATTGACGGGCCACCTCGTATTGCTTCTCACGCAGGAGCCCCGTGCCCCCGAACCGCGTCGGTGTCGACAACATGCGCAAGCCGCGGCCGATTTCGCTCAGCAATCGCTCCGGATCCTTGCCCGAACCCTTGCCTAAGCCATTTCCCGGTAGCCCGGCCGGCTTGCGTACGCCGCCGCGCATGGCGAGTAATCCGAGCACTATCCCGAACATTCCCAAGATGAAAACCCCGTAAGAGGAAAATGAGGTACTGATTTGCACGCGATTTAGACTCCTGAATCCGGCCGGAAGGTAACCCGGGAGCATGCAAAATAAGCTTCTCCCCGGGTGAGGGGAAGCGAAAGTAACAGGATCGAAATGAAGGCGGCTAGGCGATGTCGGGAGTGAAACCGTGCCGCATCGTATTTTCGGTAACGCAGTAGGGATCCGCGAAATGGGCAAGATACCCGGGACCGCCGGCCTTGGTCCCCAAACCGCTATGCCCGAACCCCCCGAAAGGCTGCCGGTCCACCAGGGCTCCGGTCGATCCGCGGTTGACGTAGAGATTGCCCACCCGGAACTTCTCGCGCGCGGCCTCGATGTGGCTAGGGCTGCGGGTGAAAACGGCTCCCGTCAATGCAAATGGGGTCGCTCCGGCCAGGCGCAAGGCTTCATCGAAATCCACCGCCTTGATTATGGCCAACACCGGGCCGAAGAGTTCGTCCTGCATCAGCCGATGGCCCGCATCCGTGACCTCGAAGAGCGCCGGCCCCACGAATCGCCCCCCTTGCGGCGCGGGGCCTTGATAGATCAAGCGGGCGCCAGGGCCGGGATCGGCGATCACGGCGGACAGGCGGTCGCGCGACATGGAGTCGATCACCGGAGGGACGTCGCAGGCGGGATCATCGGCGGGCGTTATGGCCAAGGTGGCGCAAGCGGCAGCCAGCCGCTCCAGGAAAGGCCCGTAAACATCGCCCACCGCGATCACCCGCGAACACGCGGAGCATTTCTGGCCCGCGTAGCCGAAAGCGCTTTTCAAGACCCCGGTCACGGCCTCATCCAAATCCGCGTCGTCGTCGATCACGATGGCGTTCTTACCGCCCATCTCGCAGACCACGCGTTTGAGGCGCGGTTGTCCAGGCCGGATTCGCGCGGCCTCGCGCAGGATTACGGTGCCGACTTGCAGGCTGCCGGTGAAAGCGATCTGCGCCACGCGGGGATGTTCCACCAAACGGGCGCCCGCCACCTCGCCTTGTCCCGGAAGGAATTGCACGACCCCGGGCGGAAAGCCGGCCTTGAGCATGGCTTGGTATAACAGCAAAGCCATCAAGCTGCTCTGCTCGGCCGGCTTCAGGATCACCGGATTGCCCGCGACCAAGGCCGCCGTCGCCATCCCGCAAAGGATAGCCAACGGGAAATTCCAGGGGGCGATCACCGCCACGGGCCCCCGGCCCATATAGGCCAAGGTATTCTGCTCCCCGGGAACCTGGCCCTGACTACGCGGCCCCAATTCGATCAAGGCTTGCCGCGCGTAGTATCGGCAAAAATCCACCGCCTCCGCGACGTCGAGGTCCGCTTCCTGCCAAGGCTTCGCCGTTTCCAAGGTTTGCAAGGCCGCCAGGCGCACCCGGTCCGCCTCCAGGATCGAACCCAGCTTTTCCAACAGGGCCGCGCGCTCCATCAAAGGACGATCCCGCCAAGCGGGAAATGCCATATCTGCGGCCTCCACGGCCAAGTCGGCTTGCGCGGCCGAAGCCATGTCCACCTGGGCGACGATGAGGTTTTCATCATTGGGCGAAGTCCATGGGATCGACTCGCGCGCCGCATCCTCGCGACCGTCCCGCATCACGGGAACGCGCACCGGGAAACGGCTTTTCCAATCCGCGATGGCGCGGGCGAATTCCCGGCGCGCCTCCGGCCGGGTGAAATCGCTGCGCGGGCAATTCCGGAACGGGCTCGCGAGATCCCCGGGTACCATGTCGGTTACCTCGGGCGAAAGGCCGGCGGTGGCCGGCCCCGGAGGCACGGCCCCCGTTGACGCGGCGGGCGATGGGGCGGGATTGGGCGCGGCCAGCAGCGCCGCGATGTCTTCGCCTTCGTGATAGCTCTGCCGCAGGAAACCCGCGTTGGAGGTATTCTCCAAAAGCCGCCGCACCAGATAGGCCATGCCAGGAAGCAGCGCGCCCACGGGCGAATACACCCGCAGGCGGTATCCCCGGCCCCGCAGGACCTTGCGTTCCGGTTCGGCCATGCCGTACAGCATCTGCATCTCGAAGGCGTTCTTCGGGACCTTCATTTCCTCGGCCGCGGCCACGGCATGCACCAACGAACGCAGGTTATGGCTTCCGAAGGCGGGAGACAAATGCCGGTACTCCGACAAGAGCTTGCGGCTGAGCGATTCGTATTGCGCATCGGTGGCCGATTTCGCCGTCAGCACCGGGCAGGGAAGGCCCCATTGCTTCGCCATCGCCACTTCGTAATCCCAATAGGCGCCCTTAACCAAGCGCACCGTGAGAGGCGTTCCGCGGCCCTTCGCCAGGGCCAGCAGCCGATCGAGGTCGGCCGGCGCCGATTTCAGGTAGGCCTGCACCACGATCCCGATATGCGGCCAGCCGCGCAGTTCGGGATGGGCCAGCACCTCTTCGAACAAATCGTAGGTGATCCCGTGCAATTGCCAATTTTCCAGGTCGACGTTGAGGAAGACACCACGTTCCTTGGCCAGCAGGAACAGCGGCAACACCTTAGCCTTCAGGCGGGCCACGCAACCGGCCGTATTGACGGGGTCGAGGCGGCCTTCCAGGGCCGAAAGCTTAAGGGACACGTTGGCCAGGGGGACGGGACCGGTATGCCCGGTATCCAGCACCGGGTCCGGTTTCCAGCCGCGCACCTCGGCCGACAAGGTTTCGATGAGATCGCGGTAACGGGCGAGATAAGCATGGGCTTCGCCTTCGGTCAGGGTCGCCTCGCCCAGCAGATCGGCGGTGAACCCGATCCCCTGCGAATGCAGTTTGCGCAAGATGGGGATGGCTTCGGAAGCGTCCCGCCCCAAGATGAAATTCTCGGCCATCTTCACCACGTTGCGCTTGATGACTTCCACGCCCACCACGCCGGTCAGGCCGCCCGAAGCCGCCTTGAGCGCCACGCTGAGCACCGTGGGCAATTCGCGTCCCTCCCTAAGCAGGTAGTCGCGCATGTGGTGCCAAACCTGCTTGCGGCTCTTCAGCACCGGCAGCACGTCCACCAGGCGGAACAAGTCCACCCGGAAGGAGGGATCCTTCATGGCCCACTCCAGGATGCGACCCTGCCAAAAATCCTTGTTGAAAATCCCGGGAACCTCCCCCCGCATTTCTTCCCAGATTTCCCGGCCCGATTTAAGGATGGCTTCGTTAATGTCCGTATGTGCAGGTATCATGGTCTATTTATATCAAACTAAGCGCTTCCGGCGCCACGGTGTTATCTTTCGGGATACCCGGCCTGGAACAAAGGCCCGACGCGATTCGTCAAAGCAAGGCAGCGGTCCCTCCGGATCGCTCCGATTTACCCGATACGCCGCCCTCGCGGGGGCGGAT
This sequence comes from Fibrobacterota bacterium, assembly GCA_019509785.1. Classification (NCBI taxonomy): domain Bacteria; kingdom Pseudomonadati; phylum Fibrobacterota; species Fibrobacterota bacterium. The sequence continues at coordinate 26,986 of JAEKLQ010000053.1, forward strand.
GAAGCCATACCCGCCGAAGGAGAACGCATGCGCACGACACCCAGGATCCTTTTCACCGCCGCGGTGGCGGCCTCTTCAGTCTGGCTCGCGGGCTGTTTCCTCAGCGCCGACGACAGCGGACCCACCGCAGATCAGAAAAAGCAATCGGATGCGGTTACCGCCCAAGGTTCCGGACAGTTGGAAGGCGCCGTGACCAATTTGACGAGTTCCCAATTCCAGTACGGCAAAGAGGATTTGACCCAGCTGAAGCAATCCCAAGCCAACTACGCCGAAGCCGCCCGCCTCAACCCGGGCAACTCCAAGGCCCAATTGGGGCTGGCCTTGACCAATATCCTTTTGGCCGCCCAGGATCCCCGCCTCGCCGACGTCCTCAATCGCACCGTCGACGGCAAGTCCCCTTTCGACTCGAAGCTCGCGGGCGGCGCCCCATTGTTGCGCTCGGTGGTACTTGCCAAAGTCGCCGATGCCTCGACCTGGCCGGAGTTCCACGAGATCCAGGACTCCATCGAAAAGGTTCTGCTGCCCGCTTTGGAGGATGCCATCGCGCGCGTCAAGATCGCCTATGACGACCCGAACTTTTCCATGACCCTGACCATCCAGGGAACGACCCGCGAGCTCGATCATGCGGAAGCCGGCATCCTCTTGGCCGGGATCCATGCCCTGCATGGCTTGGTCACCCTTTGGCTGTCTTACGACGTGGACATCGATTATAACGGATCCTACGCCTGGATCGAAGCCTTGAACGATATCGGCTCGGTCAAGAAATTCTCCGACCTAACGGCGGATCAGCGGGACGCCCTCAGGAAAGGCACCGAGCTGTTCGGGCCCAACGCCCCGTTCCTGGCCGTGCGGCCCGCCTGGAAGGACCGCCTGTCCAAGGTGGACGACGAGATCAATGCTTCCCTGGACATCGTGCGCGAGAGCCTGGGCTCCATCGCCAAGGAGACGGACGCGCAGGACGACGATTTGATCCACATCTGCGCTTCCTTCGAGACGGGCTCCTGCATCGCCTCTCCGGATTACCAGAACGCTATGAACGTGGTGGACAGCGCCCGCAAGTACATGAATCAGCCCTTCGTGGTCCGCTTGACCGATATCGATACCTCCATCAAGGTGGATTTCTCCGCCTACTTCCGGGTGCAAGACTATAAGAAGATGCTCCCTTACTACGGTTTTTATGATCCCAAGGACTGGAGCGACGCCAAGCCGGCGATCTACTTCACCGATAAGGCCGGCAATATCACGGGAGACATCATGACCTTGAAGCACATCTCCGACGCGGCCGATAGCCTCGGCACGCCGGCCTCCGAGGTGGTCGCCCAGATCCGCGCCGTGATCCATCTGCAAGACCCGACCTTCCAAGGTTTCTTGCCCGGCGCCACCGAGGACGCCATTTGGAGCATTCTCCTGAAAAAGGCGAAGCAATCGGAAACCCACCTGGGACCGATTCAAGATTCCACCCATGTGGTGTTCGTCAAAACCGCCGCTTCGACCCTGCGGCCCGACTTCGCCCTGTCCTTGATCGGGAACTAGTTTTCCGCGCATGCCCTTCGTCTTCGCACGGAAAGGCGGGCCCCTGGCCCGCCTTTCTTTTTGCCTCCTCCTTTGCGCCCGGCCCGTTCTCTGCGAGGGCGATCCTTTCGAGGACGCATTAGGCATCGATTATTCCCGCCAATTGCTGCCCACCCCGGTGGCCCCGCGCCCCGCCGTCGGGACCTTGCCGGGTTTTTCCGGTTCCTTCCCGTTCGCTCCCGGCATGACGGGCGGCGACGAAGTGCCAGGGCCGCAGGACGTGAACGAACGCCCGGCCCGACTAACCGCCACCGCGACCCTGTGGCAACGGGATCTCATCCGTCGCGATGCCCATTTCTCTTTCTCGCATCACCGCTCCGACGATGCTTTCGGCTTCCTCTTGACGGCGATACCCGGGGTGGAACTACGCTTCGCCGCCGATCGCGATGCCCGGGAACTCTCCATCGGCGATACCGCCGTCTCCGCCAACCTGGACGGGACCGATTGGGGATGGCGCGCCGCCTTGTCCTTCCCCCTCACCCCGTTTCTGATCCCATCCGTGGTGGTGGGCGCGCGCTCTTCCGACCCCGCAGCCGATGCCCTTGAGGCCCTGGCCTTCCGCGGCGCCGCGCCTATCGGCCTTTCCTGGTCCTGCGCCTGGGGCCGCATCCATCGCGATTATCCTGTCGACCTGAAGCTTCCCGGTTACGCTTCCCTTTCCTTGCCCTTCTTGCTGCGGCAGGATTTCGCCGAAGCCGGACTGGACTATTCCCTCGGCCCTTGGGATCTATCGTGGTCGGGCCGCCGAACCTGGGCCAGGCCGCCTTCGACCCGGCCCGTAGGCTATTCCCTGGAGGATAGCGGCGCCGTATGGCAGCAAGAGACCCGCGCCGCGTATGCCCGGGGCGGCTTCGCGGCGGCCCTGGATTTGGGCTTGGGGGGCGGCCACCACGTTTTCCGCGGTCTCACCCGCAAGGACGGGACCTTGTATCCCTTCTCCTGGCAAGGCGGCGAGCAAGCGGACTACTCGGTGCGGACCGACGTCTCCATGGCTATGCGCAAGGACACGTTGGGCGCATGGCTGGCCGCCGGCGAATCCGAGTACGACGCGCTCCGTCCCGACAATAGCGCCTATGGACGCTGGTTCTGGGACCGGAACGGCGTGGTGGATTCCTACCAAGGCAGCTTGTTAGGTTTGTTCAGCGGAGAGACCTGGCTCCTGAACGGCGCGGCCTATGCGGGCCATGCCGGCCTCGGGTTATGGTGGCGCTATAACTTGGCCGGCTTCGCTTATCGGTTTTCCGCCGGGTACCAATACCTGATCCTGGAAGCGAACTCGCATCTCACGCGCCGTCGCACCGAGTTCCTGCTCGGCTATTCCGAAGCGAACGAGGATCGGATCTACCCTACCGTCGAAGCGGACCTGATTCCCTTGTCCGCGGAACTGTTCCGGGCCTGGGGTAACTTCTCCGTTACCTTCGGGGGCCAGGCGGTGTTGCCATCCCGGGTCCGCATCGAAAGGGCCGGAGGAACGGGCGGCGGAGGCGGAAGCGGGGCCGACTACAGGGGCGGCACGGTGGCAGGCATCCGCTTGGGGTACCGGCTACCTTAAGGCTTGAAGGGCTGGCGCGCCAATGGAGCGCCATTCGGAGCGCCATTGGCGCTCCGCTAACCGGGGATCAGGTCCCCCGCACCGCGGTGGCCGCCTCGGCCACGCGATCGGCGCAAGGTCCGATTTCCTCAAGGGTATTCCCTAGTCCCATAGAGAAGCGCAAGGCGGTAGACGCAGCCTCTTTCCCCAAACCCATCGAAAGCAGCACGTGGGAATGCTGCACGGCGCCCGAAGCGCAGGCCGAACCCGCCGAGACCGCGACTTCGCGCATATCCAGAGCCATCACCATCAGATCGGAGCGACAACCGGGAAGAGTCAGGTTAAGCGTATTGGGAACACGGGGGGACCGTTCTGCATTCACGATCAGATCGGGGATGCGCTGTTTAAGGGCCAGGGTCAAGGCATCGCGGAGGGCGGCCAAACGGACGCGCTCGGCATCGGCATGCCCGCGCCACCATGCGGCGGCCGCCCCGAAGGCGGCGATCCCTGGCGCGTTCTCCGTGCCTCCGCGCAATTTCCGTTCCTGGGGCCCGCCCAACGATCGGGCCGCGAGGGGCGCGCCCTTCCGGACGTACAGAGCCCCCACGCCCTTGGGCCCGTTGATCTTATGCGCCGACAGCGCGACGTAATCGGTCTGCCAATCGCGCGGGCGCACCTCGCTTTTGCCCAAAGCCTGGACCGCATCGCAATGGAAGGGCACCCCGCGGTCCCGCAGCAGGGCCCCGATCTCGGCCACCGGCTGCAGCGCCCCCGTCTCGTTATTGGCCGCCATCACCGTCGCCAAGGCGGTATCCGGACGTAACGCCGCCGCTACGGCAGCGGGCCGGACCACCCCGTCGCGATCGGGATCCACCCAGGTCACTTCCCACCCGGCGGCCGCCAGCTTGCCGATCGGCTCCAGCACGGCGGGATGCTCGAAGGAGGCGGCCACGATATGGCAGCCGCGCAACTTGCCCGAATCCGCGGCCCCCAATAAGGCCAGGTTATCGGCTTCGGTACCGCCCGCGCAGAAAACGATCTCGCCAGGCGACACGCCCAGCCAGCCGGCCAGCATCTCGCGGGCGTCCTCCACCGCGGCCCGCGCCGCGCGACCGGCCCAATGCAGGCTGGAAGGATTCCCGAAAGCGCCGCGGGCGTAGGCCTCGGCCGCTTCGGGCAGCATGGGAGTCGTGGCGTTGTGATCGAAGTAATGGCGAGACATGAATCGCCCTCGGGCTCAGGACCGATCGGCCGGCCGCGCCGGAGCGCCGTCCCTGGCGATGCGGGCGATTACGAATTCGGCGCCCAGGTTGGGCCGGCCCAATCCCAGGAATGCCTTGGAAAGCAGGGAGGCCCCCAGGAAAAGCACTTTCTCGACGCGGATGCCTTCGCGTTGGCATAGGATGCGGAAATCGTCCAGGCTGAATAGATGGATGTTGGGGGTATCATGCCAATTGTAAGGCAGGGCTTCCGAAACCGGCATCACCCCGGTGGCCAGCAAGGACAACCGGTTGCCCACGAACGCGAAATTGGGGAATGCGACGATGCCCTTGCGGGCCACCCGCAGCATCTCGTTCAGCACGAGTTGCGGCTTCTTAACTTCCTGCAAGGTCCGGTTCAGCACCGCGTAGTCGAAGGCGCCGTCGCCGATCAAGGACAACCCCATATCCACGTCGCTCTGCAGCACGGGCACGTTCTTGCGCAGGCATTCCACCACGTGGGGCAAGGCGATGTCGATCCCGATACCCGTCACTCCCAGGCTACGGTACAGGCTGTCGATCAACTGCCCGTCGCCGCATCCGATGTCCAGGATATGGCTGCCGGGCCCGATCAAGGAAGCCATCGCGCGGATGTCCTGGCCCGCTCCGAAAGCGGCCACGGACCCGCCGTTGCGGACGCCCGCATCCGAAGCCGTCCCGCCCTTGGCGGACCCGTTTTTCGGCGGAACCCCGGCGGCCACCCCTTTAGCGGCTTCCGCGAAGGCGGGCTTTTCCATGAAGCCGTTGATCACCTGCGAAAGATTAGCCACCTCCAGCAAGAACGCATCGTGCCCATAGGGCGACTCCAGTTCCACCAGGGAAACGATTTTCTTCTGGCGCAACAACACGCGCCCCAGGTCCCGGGTCTGCTCCGGGAAAAAGAGCCAGTCGGAAGAAAGCGCCACCAGGACGAACTCGGCCTTGGAGGGCGCGAAAGCCTTGTCCAACGAACCGTAGCGCTGGACCAGATCGAAATGATCCATGGCCCAGGTGATATGCAGGTACGAGTTCGCGTCGAAGCGCTTCACGAACTGATCGCCTTGATGGTTGAGGTAACTCTCCACCTCGAAACCCGTTTCGAATCGGACCTCGTTCCACTCTTCCTTCCGGTTGCGCCCGAACTTCTCATGCATGGAAAGCGCCGAAAGGTAGGTGAGATGGCCGATCATGCGCGCGTAGGCAAGGCCGCGCGCCGGCAGTTGGCCATCGCCGTAATAGTTTCCGTCCTGGAAATGCGGATCGTTGACGATTACCTTCCGCCCGATGATCTCGAATCCCAAAGCCTGCGCCGAAAGGCAGGTCGCCGCGGCGATGCAAATGCACTTGCGCACCTTGTCCGGATAGGCGACGGCCCATTGCAGGGCCTGCATGCCGCCCATGCTGCCGCCCACCACCGCCTCCAGCACGTCGATGCCCAATTGCGTCGCCAGCAGCCGCTGCACGGCGACCATGTCCTCCACGGTGATCTTGGGGAAGGAGGCCCCGTACGGCAGTCCGGTCTCGGGATTGATGGAGCCCGGCCCCGTCGTTCCCTTGCATCCGCCCAGCATATTCGACGCGATGACGAAATACCGGTTGGTGTCGATGGCCTTCCCGGGCCCGATCATGTCGTCCCACCAGCCGATGCGATCCTTTTCGCGCTCGTAATCGGGGTTGTACCCGGCCGCATGCGCGTCCGTCGTGAGGGGGGAACAGATCATCACGGCATTGGACTTGGCCGCGTTGAGCGTCCCGTAGATCTCGTACGCGACCTGGACTTCCTTGAGGAAGCGGCCGGATACCAAGCGGAAACCTTCCGCGGGCAAATCCAGCCGCAGGATGAGCGTTTTCACGCTCATCCGTTCCGACGCCGCGGCCGTCGCCGTCCGCGGGATTTCCGCTTGCGCGGGCATGCCTTCGCCTTCCCCCGGCGGCCATGGGCCTGGCGGCCCTCCCTCCGGATCCTTGCTATCTTTGGTTTGAGGGCGTCATGCATGACGCTCCCACGCCCAAATCTAATATATTGGGCCCCCGACCTATGCCGGAACTCCCCGAAGTCGAAACCATCGTCCGCATGCTGGCCCCCAATGCCCAAGGGCGCCGCATCGCCGCGGCCGAGCTGCGCCTACCGCGCATCCTGTTGGGGATGCCCGCCGCCGAACTCCCCGCCGCCCTCGCGGGCCGCCGTATCGAACGCGTCCTGCGGCGGGGGAAATATATCGTGGTGGAATTGGAAGGCTGCACCTTGGTCGTCCATCTCGGCATGACGGGCCAACTCACCTGGTCCCCCGCGGAGTACAGGGAAACCGAAGGCTTCGCGCGCACCCTTACCGGCCTGGAACGGGCGAAGGGCGTCCATCCCGTCGACAAACACACCCATTTGCTCCTTCATCTCGACGGAGGCGAACGCATCCTTTTCCGGGACCCGCGGACCTTCGGGAAAATCTTCCTGGTTCCGGGCCGCTCCTGGCCGGAGCATCCGCGCTTGCGCATCCTCGGCGCCGAGCCCCTGGACGTGAAGGTGAAGGCCTTCCTGGCCGAGGCCTTCCCCAGCGACAGCGCCCGGCCCGTCAAAGCCTTGCTGTTGGATCAATCTTTCCTGGCCGGCGTGGGCAATATCTACGCCGACGAAGCGCTCTTCCGCAGCGGCATCCACCCCCAGGCCAAGGTGCGCGATCTGAAGGAAGCCCAACGCATCGCGCTGATGGAATCGATCAAGGTCGTACTGCGCAAGGGGATCCGGAACCAGGGCACATCCTTCTCCGATTACCGTAAACCGGACGGCAGCGAGGGAGGCAACTATGAGCGCTTGCAAGTGTACGGACGGGGAGGCGAACCCTGCCTCGAATGCGGAACGCCTTTAGTGAAATCCGTAGTCGCCCAACGCGGCACGGTCCATTGCCCAAGTTGCCAACCCGCCCCGAAACGCCGTAGGTAACGTGCGCGTTACCCTCCCCGGGGGCCAATCGCGCCGGGCCCCGCAGCCCGAGCCCCATTACTGCGTTCGGGCCGTTCCGTCAAGGGAAAAATGCCGCCAACCGTAACTATAACGGGCAGGCGCAGGCGCCGATAAGACGTATATTCGGGGGAAGGCGTTTGCCCCTGGACAAACCCGGGAGCGGAAAGCATACTAGGATTATGAGCGACGGGAACGTGGAGAAAGCCATCCTGGCGGCCCTGGGGCAGCAAGGCAATCCCCTGCTGGAACGGGTGACCCGGAACAACCAGATCCTGGTGCATAATTTCAAGCATACGGTCGCGCGCACCTGCGAATGCCAATTAATGGGCTGCACCGGAAGCTTCGCGATTACCCTGGTGCCCAATCAAGCCTTATATCCGAAATATTGCGAAAACCACCGCACTGAATTCCGCCGCAAGGATTTCCTGCGCCGCCTATACGAAAAGCCCGGTGTCTACCGTATCCGCGAATTCCGTGTGGCGCTGGGATCCGCGGCCCCTCTCCCTCCGCTCTGAAAACCTTGCGAACCTTGCTGTTGGGTCTCGCGTGCCTCTGGCTCAAGACCCTGCGCCTGCGTTGGCCGGCAGGCTCCGCCTTGCCTGGCGGCGCCGTCATCGTCCTCTGGCATGAGCATTTGCCCATTTGCATGCGCGCCTTCGCCGGGCGCGGCATCCACGTACTCATATCCAAGAGCGGGGACGGCGAATGGGCCGCGCGCGCCTGCGCGCGTATGGGCTACCGCGTGCATCGCGGCTCTTCCTCGGCCACCGCCCGGATATCGGCGGGGGCGCAGGCGAAGGCCTTCGGGGGCTTGCGGACCTTGGCCCGCGCCGCCGAAACGGGGAAATCCCTCGTCGGCATGGCCTTGGACGGTCCCCGCGGGCCGCGCCGGGAGCCCAAGCCCGGTTCTTTATGGCTCGCGCGGCGCCTGGGAGTTCCCATCGTCCCCGTGTTCATCGAAGCCCCCAAGGCCTTCCGGCTGGGCACCTGGGACCGCGCCCTCGTTCCGTTCCCGTTTTCGCGCGTCGAAATAAAGCTGGGATCGCCGGTTTTCCCAGGGTCTACCGACGAATTGGCGCGGGCCATGGAAGATGCGGAAGCGCCGAATCCGGAAACCCGTCTTTCCTATATTTAGTCTCCGCTCAGGAGGATCGCTTGCTTCCCTTCGTCACCATGGTCGCCTTCGACGTCGAAACCACAGGGCTCGATCCGGACAAAGAAGACTTGCTCGAAATCGCGGGAGTGAAATTCACGTTCGAAAAACGCGACGGCAAGCTTGCCACCAAGGAGATCTCGCAGTATTGCAGCCTGGTCAGGCCCTCCAAGCTCATCCCCGAAGACGCAACGCGCGTCAACAATATCACGAATCAAATGGTGGAGAACGCTCCGGACCAGAAGCCCGTGCTCCAGGCATTCCTCCGCTTCTGCGGGCTCAGCCCCATCCTGGTCGCGCATAACGCCTCCTTCGACGCGGCCTTCCTGGGCAAAGCCATCCGCAAGCAGGGCCTGGTGATGCCCCAGAATCCCATCATCGACAGCCTCAAATTCATCCGCAAAATCATGCCCGAATACGCTTCCCACAAGCTTAGCGAGATCGCGCGCAAGCTCGGGGATCAAACCGGAATGGTACTGAACCGCGGGGAGCTGCATCGCGCCACTTATGATTGCGTGGTGCTCAAAGAGGTCATGTGCACGTGCCTGCGCAAGCGTTATCAGGACAAGGACCTCGCGATGGATCAAGCGGTGAAATCCTTCGAAAGCGTACACGGAGCGCCTTTGAGCTTCGCGCAATTCGCCTGATAACGCCGGATTCATTTACACTCTTCCGCCGTAGTGCGCGAATTTTGCGTTATTGGGTGATCCTCTTTTAAAAATGGGGCTCTCCCTGCGGATCCTTATTTGTTTAGTTTTCAGACGTCAGACCGGCATCGGGTCTCGGCTCCTCGCGAGCCAAGGCCCGAGTCTGGAAGGATGTCTCTATGTTCTATCGCCCCCGCATTGGAATCCGCCTCCTTGCGGCCTGGGGTTTGTCCCTCTTAGCCTGCGTTTCCGCCGTCCGCGCCGCGAACGGTGACGCGACCGCCGCAGCCGGAGATTCCGCCGCCGGATCATCCGCAGCGCTGCTTCAGGACATCCGTCCCGTGTTGGCGCATGCCTATCCGGGTATCGACACCATTGCTTTGCTCGAGCGCATCGCGGGGCGACTCAAATGGGGGGAGAAGGACGAACGGCTGATCGAGGCGGAGGGCATCCTCTACCTGGATCGCGGGGAATATACCGAAGCGAAAGCTTACTTCGGCCAGCTCGTCGCGCCCCGGCCCGCCGCCATGTTGTTCATGGCTGAAACGTTGGAAGGTTGCGGGGATGGTTACGAGGCCGCCGCATGGCGCTTACGCGCGGCGCGGGCCCTACCGGCCACCGATCCCGCGTCCATCGTCCTGTATCAACGTTACCTCGCCATCCGGACCGGCGATGGGCAAGCCGAAGTGGAATTGGCCGGCCGCATGGAAGCGCAAATGCGTTTCGGCGAAGCCATGGACCTTTATTGGAAGCAACGGGATCGTTTGGCGAAGGACACAGGGGCCGCCGGACGCGCGGCGGACTTGCTCGCGATCCATGGACGGCTCGCCGATGCCGCCGTCCTGGTGGTCCAAGCGCGCGTGGAAGATCCCACGAATAAAGCATTAGGCGCCCGGCTCGCGAACATCCACCTAGCCATGGGGGATAAGGCCGCTGCCGCCGCCATCTGGTCCGAAATCTGGTCCCGCGACCCGGCCGATAGCGCTGCGCTCCGCCATGCGCTTTCCATCCTGGAAGGCGCAGGCGCGGCCGGCGAGGGCGCCTTGAATGGATTGCTCGTAAAGGCCATGGCACGGGACAACGCCTCCGCGGACCTGCATTTCCGCATGGCCGGGCTGTTGCTGAAGTCCGGGGATCGCAAAGCGGCCTATGCCCATCTCGAGCTCGCCTTACGCGCATCTCCCGGTAATACCGTATACCTTGAGCGCTTGCCCGAGGCCATCGAAGGCGACAGCCTGATCCGGGCGCATGCCGCCCTTTTGGAAGAACGTTTCGAAAAGGATGCCGCTTCGCCCCGGCTGGACTTGCTGGCGGCCCGCGCCTACAGCCTCGCGGGAAATCGGCCGAGCGCTTGTCGGGCCTGGACGCGCCTGGCGGAATTGGAACCGAAGTCGCTGGAAGGACGGCGCGACGCTTTCCAGGATCTCGCCGCCTGCGGCGATCCGGCTTCGCTGGGCCTGGCCATGCTCATCGGTTCCAAGCAACTTGCCTTGGGCTTCGACCGCGAAACCGGACGAACCATGATCGCCCTCGCCCTGCAATCGCGGAACTTCCCCGTGGCGGCCGGATATGCCGCCCGCTTGGCCGCCGAATACCCGGACGATGCATCGCATTCCTTGGAGGCCGCCAAGGCCTTGCTCGCGGCGGGAAAAGAGGCCGAAGCCCGCCAGGTTCTGACCGCCATCGCCGGGCATGCGTCCCTCCCGGAAGCCGACTTCCTCCTGGGCCGCTCGTATTGGGCCGCGCAGGCGTGGGACTCGGCCATCCCGCGGCTGCGCGCCGCCCGCGATTCCTTTCCCGAAGCGGGCCCCATGCTGGCGGAATGCCTGCTCGCAAGCAAGGATTACCCCGGCGCGGCCTCGGCTTACGAAACCCATTTCGCCCGCACCGGAAACAAGGAATCCTTGCGGGCCGCCGCGCGCATGCGCCGCCTTGCCGGGGATCTTCCCAAGGAAAAGGAAGCCTTGCAGTCCTTGCAAGACAGCGCTTGGGCGAGCGAAGCCGAGCGCCTTCGCCTCGGCCTGGTCAAGGCCGCCACGGGCGATGGGCGCGGCGCGATGGCGATCTACGCGGATCTCTTCCGTGGCCGTACCGTATTGCCCGCGGGAGAGCGCGAAGGAGAAGGGTGGAGCGAAGCCGCCCTGCAATACGGCATGCAAATGGCCCACGACGGCCAACTGGACAAGGCCATAGCCGCCTTGGGTCTAGGCCTGAAGGCCGCGACGCCGAAGATGCCCGGCCTCACGGAATCGTGGTTGCGGTTGGGTGAGTGCTTGGCGGAGAAGAAGCAATGGCGGGAGGCCTATGCCGCTTACGCCTCCGCCTTGACCTCGGACTCCGCATCGGATGAGGCCGCCGTGGAAATGCTCAACACCGCCAAACGCTTCGACGGTAAGCCGGAACTGGCCGCGGCTTACAGCGCCGTATACCGGGTCGATTCCCTGAATCCCGAAGCCAATGCGGCCATGGGAGCGGTGCGCCAAGCGGCCCATGAATACGGCGAGGCCGCCCGGCACTACCGCCGCGTGGCGGAAGCGCATCCGACGGACGCCTCGGCATGGGAAAACCTCGGCAATGCCCTGGCGCTGGTCCCGGATTTGAAGGCCGCCAGCGGCGCCTTGCAGACCGCCATCGATTTGGGGGCGCAATCGGACGAGGTATATATCAATCGGGCGCGGGCCTATCGAGCCGAAGGCGAAAAGAAAATGGCCGCCTCCATCGTGCAATTCCTCCTAAGCCGGGATCCGCGCGACTATCTGGCTGTGCTCTGGTCGGCCAAATTCGCCGAGGAGGACGGCTATGCCGAGGTGGCCTCCGACCTGTTCCGCAAGACGGCCAAGCTGCAAGCCCCCCGTTCTTCCTGGCCCGAGCTCACCCAGGCCCGCGCCGCGGCGCCCCGGGAAACCAAGACCGCGGCCCGTCCCGATTGATTCGGGCGGATCCGGCTTGTCGCCCCGGCCGCGATTTCGCTAGATTGCAATAGAATGCTGGAACAATCCCCTTCCACGGCCGCCTTCCGGTCCCTGCTCCGTTGGATAGCGCTCAGCGCCCTGCTCTTGGCGGGGTGCCGCGCCGACATGGCCACCAAGGCATGGGCCAAAGGGTCCATCCAGGAAAGGCCGATGACCGTAGTGCCCCAGATGCTCGAGCTCCGCTACGCCGAGAACCGCGCCATCGCCTTCAGCATGTTGCACAATCTTCCGGACAAATCCCGCGCGCCCCTGGTATTGGGTTTGAGCTCGCTGGCGCTGGCCGCCTTGCTATCCCTCATCTGGAGCATGCGCAGGCAAGGCGTGGCCCGCCTCGTCCCTTTGGCGCTCATCCTCGCCGGGGCGTTGGGAAATCTGCAGGATCGCCTCGCCCATGGTTACGTGGTCGACTTCGTATACGTGCATTGGCGCGACCGCTGGGACTTCCCCGTCTTCAATCTGGCCGATTCGTTGATCACGGTCGGAACCGTATTGCTGCTGGTCGAATTCGTTTTCCGCCCCGCTTCGGACCAGCGCTGATTCGTTAAGGGATAAAAAGCCCGTTCACGGAGTCACCGTGAGGCTGAATACGGAAGGGCCGGAATGGAAAGCGCCGAAAAAGAAAAACCGGGCCCGATTGGGTCCGGTTCCTGAGGACTAAGGCGTTTGGATTATTCGGCCTTGCAGAGCTCGTCGGCGCGCTTCAGGGCGGCTTCGATGCCGTTCTTGGCGATGAAGCGAAGGCCCGCGCCGCTCACCTTGAGGGTGATCCAGCGCTTTTCGTTGGCGAGCCAGAAACGCTTCTTGTGCAGGTTGGGCTGGAAGAACTTCCGGGTATGGTTCATGGCATGGGAAACCTGATTGCCCTTCTGCCTTCTCTTCCCGGTCACGTCGCAAATGCGGCTCATGAAAAACCTCGCCTCTTGGCTGATACCAGCTGAAAACTGGGTGAAAACTTGGAGGGACAATTATAGAAAAAAGTCCCGTGGATTCCAGGGATCAGGGGCCAACACCTAATAATCTAAGGATATCGGCCACCCCCGCGGCCTGAAGCGGCTCCATGGACTTACCGGCCAATGCCTGCAAATCTTCCCCGAAATCGGCCTTTTTAAAGCGTTCCAAGGGGATCTCCCGGCCCATTCCCCGCCCCTCCACCAAACCCTTGAGGAGTTCGAATTCGGCGAAATCCTTGCGGCCCAGGAACAGGACCGGTTTGGCCGAGGCCAGGCATTCCGCCACCAGGCCGTACCCCAGTTTGCCGATTACCAAGTCGCAGGACGCGTTCAGGTCCGAATAACGGAAGGACAAATCCTTCTTGAGGAAGCGGTAATTGGCCGGCGCCCCTTCCAAGGGATACAGCCCCATGAACTCCCAATCCGGATAGCGCGCGAGGCGATGCCAGTCCACTCCCTCCAACCCGAAACTGCCCACGTAGATGAGGGCCCATTTCTTTTGCGGATCGAAACCGAAGCGGCGGGCGAACTCCTCGCGGCGGGATTGCCCCGGGCGGCAAATCATCCCCACCGATTCCGCGGATAACGAGACATCGCCGGCCATATGCGGAAACATGCGGAGATGCCGATCAGCCAAGGCGTAATCTTCGCGCATGCGCGCGAGCATGCCCAGGTAACGGGGGTATTTCGCGACGTAAGGGCCGTAGATGTCCAACCAAGTGAAGTTACAAACGCACCAGGCCGGGACCCCGGCGGCGCGGGCGATGGGGAAAGCCAGGGGCGGAGTGTCGCCGACGACCAGGTCGGTCCCGGCGGCGCGCAGCATCGGCGCGAAGCGCGCGACCTGATCGCTCCGGCCCGACTCGATGCCGGCGTAACGCTCCAACGTGGCTTCCACGTCCACTTCCACGGTATCGGTCTGGAGGCAACCGCAGTCGATCTCGCAAGGGATCACGCGTACCTCTCGGCGCACCTCGTCGCGGAAGAAGGACTCGGGAACCGAGGTATAGATATCGACGGAGACGTGGGCGGGCAGGGCCTCGATCAGGGCCGACTGGCGTACGGCATGGCCGAAGCCATGTCCCGAGAGGAAGAAGGCGACGCGCTTCAAGCGGGGGCGTTGAGGATGTCGGGCAGGGAAAAGTGCACGTTCTCCTCGAGGATCACGTAGTCCTCGGCGGTCGTGCCGGGAACCTCTTTCTGGATCCACCTGACCACGTCCTGCACCAGGTCCTCGGGAGCGGATGCGCCCGAAGAAATGCCGACGTTCTCCACGCCCAGCAGCCATTCGGACTTCATGTTCCCGGGGCCGTCGATCAGGTAGGAGGGCTTGCCCATGCGCTCGCCCAGTTCGCGTAGGCGGTTGGAATTGGAACTGTTCGCCGACCCGATCACCAAGAGTATGTCCACCAGCTTGGCCATCTCGGTCACCGCCGATTGGCGGTTGGTGGTGGCATAGCACAAATCGCCCTTTTCCGGGCCCTTGATGTTAGGGAACCGCTGCTTCAGCGCCTTGATGATGTCCTTGGTCTCTTCGATGGAAAGCGTGGTCTGGGTGGTGTAGGCCAGGCCATCCTCATTGACGCCTTCCAGCTTGCGCACGTCGTCCGGGGTCTCCACCAGGATCATCTTGCCTTCCGGCAACTGGCCCATGGTCCCTACCACTTCGGGATGCCCGGCGTGGCCGATGAGGACGATCTGCAATTCGTTCTTGTTATGCCGCATCACCGCGGAATGCACCCGCTTGACCAGCGGGCATGTGGCATCGATGGTGAGAAGCTTGCGGGAATCGGCTTCCGTGTAGACCGCGGTGGGTACCCCATGCGCGGAGAAGATGGCCACCGAATTGATGGGGACCTCTTCCAATTCCTCGACGAAGACCGCGCCCTTCTCGCGCAGGCGCGAAACCACGGCCTGGTTATGCACGATTTCGTGCCGTACGTAGACCGGGGCGCCGAAACGCTCCAAGGCCTTTTCGACGATGCTGATGGCCCGTTGTACGCCGGCGCAGAAGCCGCGGGGGGAAGCCAGGAAGATTTTCACCGTTTATTTCCTTTACCCGCGGGTGCCGCGAGGCCGGCCTGCCGGCCCGCCGGCGGGGCCGGGGCGATGGGGAAGAAAGTAGCAATTATCCTTTCGCGACATGCCTGCAGGGACGCGCCCAAGGCGTTTTCGAGCTCCCGCGCGAAGGCGGCGCAAGCGACCGGTTGGCCCGCATCCGGTTCGGGCCAGGCGGCCAGCGTCGCCGGTTCGGCGACCACTTGGGCCAGGTCGCGCGCCAGCAACAGATCGGCGATGGAACGTTGATGGCTATAATGCGGCCCGAACAGGATTCGGCAACCCGCGGCCAGCGGCTCCCACAGGTTATGGCAACCATGCGGGATCAGGCTTCCGCCGACGAAAGCCGTATGGCAATGCGGCAACCGGGCAAGCACCTGCCCGAACCCGTCCACCCAAAGATGGCGCGCGTCCGGATTATCACTGGCGCGGGCGAACCCCATGGGCCCGAGCGCCTTGTCGAAACCCTCGAACTCGCCAGGCCTACGCGGAAACACCACGATCCCGCTCCGGGCCTGCAAGGCCGGTAGCACCGGCAGCAAGAGGCGCAGCTCTTCCAGGTGCAGGGAGACGAATGCGAATCCGGAACGCGGCCCTTCGCGCGAGGGAGCGCCGGAGAGGAAGGCCAAGGCCTTATAATCGCCGCCGGAAACGACGGGGGCCGAAACCGCTTGGGCGAAGCGGGAGCGATCCCCTTCGGACTGGGCATCGATCCAAGCCATGCCGTCCAGAAGACGGAGGGCCGCGCCCCCGAAACGACGATACACCCGTAAGGCTTCCGGAGTGAGGCGGCCGGCGGCCAGGGCTACCGGAAGGCCTCGGCGGGCGCACGCCGCAAGGGCATTCGGCCACAGCTCCGCTTCATACAAGCACAATCCCCGGATGCCCCCGCGCTCCAGGAAGGCATCGATGAGGCCGGGATGATCGAACGGCGCCAACCGGGTACGCCGGGAAGCCTCGGAACCGGCGCATTGGAGCGCCAGATAATCGATCCCCTCGGCGGTCGCGGCCGTGAGCAATACGGGAAAGTCCGGCGGCAGGGCGCGGGCCAAGGTCCAGAGGCCTTTGGCCTCGCCCAGGGAAGCGCAGTGCATCCAGAGGGGGCGCATGGACGCCGGCCAAGGGGAATCGGTCGAGAGGCGTTCCGTAACACGCCAGTTACGGGGGAGGAGGCGCGCGCGCGCCAACAGGCGGATACCCGGCAACGCCAGGATCCAGGCCGAGCGGTAAAGCCAGAGCCAACAAGCCGCACTCGACGGGAATCCGGTCATCCCGACGCCGCCGCCGCGATGCGGATGATAAGCGCGCAGGCGCAGCCTTTCGCGAGGTTCCACCCTTGCCGGGCCATGAGCGGCCGCCAAACTTCCGCCTTCGCGGGCGCGTCCCTTCCGCGATCGGCTTCCCCTGGACCGGACCCTCCGCCGTCCGCTTGGCCGGGGGCGCCCTGACCTTCCTTCCGCATCGCCATTCCCGGCCATCGTGGGGTAACCTGCATGTAACGCCGGTAGATTTCGCCATGACGCGCCAGCAGGAACTTCTCCTCGGCGCGCGCCAGGGCCTCATGATGGGCGACCGCCACGGCGATTCCCAAAACCGCCGCCCAAAGCGGCAGGCAATGGGCATATAGGACGATGCCCGCGGCGCAAAGCAGGTTGGCGAAGTACAGGGGATGACGGGAAATCCGGTACGGTCCCCCCGCGGCCAGGGAAGGCCCGGAAAGAACGGCCCCATTGCTATGGCCATCGATATGGGCTCCCGCCCAGGCGCGCCAGCCCAGTCCCGCGGCCAACAAGGCCAGCCATGCGGGCTGTAAAGGCGCATGGGAACGGTAGCGGGCCAACGCCAAGGCGCCCAAGAGCGCGGCCAAGATCCATCCGCGCCAGGCGAAATGGATGCCGCTTACGATCCTGATACCTCCTAGCCTCGGGGTTTCATCCGGGCCCCCTGGCTTCATACCGCCACACCCGCCCGCATGGCCCCCAGCGGAACCGTGCGCGCGCAGAATTCGCCTAGGAACGGCTCATGGGAAACCAAGGCCCCGCCTCGTTGCGATCCATCTGCGCGGGGCCGCCTCCAGAAGGCCAGCAGATCGCCGAGGATACGCTCCCGATCGGCGGCAGTCAGCCAGGTAGTCGGCTCGTCCAAGAGAAGGAAGGCCGCCGGCGAAGCGAAAACCCGCCCCAGGCAAAGCCTCTGCCGCTCGCCGCCCGAAAGGCCCTCCCAGCGTCCGCGCCCGTCCCCTTTTTCGAGCAAGCTTTCCAGGCCCAAGACCGCGTCCAGCTCCCTCCATTGGGAAGGATGGGTCGAGCGATAGGCCCGCGCCCAGTCGGCATAATCCGGCTCCATGTAGGCGCGTTGCGGCAGGTATGCGCAAGGCGCCTCGCCGCCCGGCCCCAGGATGCGGCCCGCAGCAGGGCTTTCGATGCCGGCGATCAATTTCAGCAAGGTCGACTTTCCCGCCCCGTTGCGCCCGGTGATCCAGGCCAATTCCCCGCCCGCTAGGCGCAAATCCAGCCCATAGAAAACCGGCGCCGAGCCGTAGCCGAAAGCCACGCCCTCCAGCGCCACGCCACCCCCGGGGACCGGAGGGCGCGGCGCGCGGCGCGGGAACCCCTCCAGGGTAACCTGGAGGTTAACCTGGTCCGCGAAGGCGCGTTTGCCCAAAGCATAGGCGGGATGATTACGGGCCCATTCCCGGATGGGACGGTACAACAGAATCAGCAAGGCCCCGAAGGGCAGCAGAGCGATGAAACCGCCGCCGGAACCGGCCGATGGCGCGCCGCCGGGTCCAGCCCCCCGCGCCGCCCAGGCCAGGACGGCCAAGGCCATGAAGCCGAACCACTCGAGGGCCGGCGGGAATATGGACTTGGAGATTTCCCAGCGCCAAGCGCGTTCCGCATGGGCATCGAGGCCGGTCCCGACCCGCGCCGCCGCCCCGGGCAACCGCCCGTTTCCCGCCTCCGATTCCAAACCGTCCGCGAAGGCTTCCAATTCCCCGGAGAGCTCCAAGCGCGAACGGTTCCAGGCATCGGCGGATGAGGTTAGGGATCGGGATTTCCATCGTCCCGCCAACCAGGCCGGAAACGCGAGGGCCGCGGCCGCGGCCGCGGGCCGCCATCCGAACAGGAAGAGCATGGGCGCCAAGGCGATGGCGTTCGCCGCGGCGGCCAGGCAACGGAAACCCGCGCCCATCCCCTCCGCGAGGGCGTTCACTCCCGCCTCCAGGGAGGTAACCAGGATGTTACGCCAGGGATCCCGGTAGGCGGGGAAGTCCCGGCCGGCGGCCGCGTTCAGCAAGGAAGCGCGCCTCTCCGCCAACCACGCGAACACGGCCCGCGCTTCCAGGCGCGCCGCGAAGATGAGAAGCAGGGAACGCGCCGTCACGATGGCCGCCAGGCTAGCCAAAGGCCAGCCCCATGCGCCCCCGAGCTCGTTGGCCACCGCCATCTTGGCG
Organism: Fibrobacterota bacterium; assembly: GCA_019509785.1. NCBI lineage: Bacteria > Pseudomonadati > Fibrobacterota > Fibrobacterota bacterium. Next base: position 45,520 of record JAEKLQ010000053.1, read on the forward strand.
ATCCATACGAACAAGCCTTCCAAGAGCCCTGCACCCCAGGCCGTGAGGAAGAGCACCAGTAAGACGGCCTTGCGGCGGCGGGCGAAGGCGCGAAGCATGGATACGGAAAAATAGGTCCAAAAATTTCGGCCTTAACCGCGGCCGTCTATTTGCCGAAAATTCCCGACCGACGTTTCACAATAGTACGGAGCAGCCAAAACTTCGCCGCTGAAACCTGCACGATACTTGAAATCGGGGAAAACAGGCAGTATATTAGCCCGCAACATTAGCACTCAATCAATATGACTGCTAAAAATCAACTTCAAATTTTCGTAAACCCACCCCATAAGGAGTAGAACCATGAACGTGAAGCCCCTCGCTGATCGCGTCCTCGTCGAAGCCCTGGAAGCCGCGGAAAAAACCGCCGGCGGCCTATATGTACCGGACACCGCCAAAGAGAAGCCCCAGAAGGGCCGTATCATCGCGGCCGGTCCCGGCAAAGCCGCCGACAACGGCACCATCGTGAAGTTGGAAGTCAAAGTCGGCGACACCGTCCTCTACGGCAAGTACTCCGGCACCGAAGTCTCCGTGGACGGCAAGGATTACCTGATCATGCGCGAGAGCGACGTTCTCGCGATCATCTAAGACCTCATGATTCAACCCGGGCCCTGCCGGACGGCCGCGCCCCCGAACGAAGATTCATAACAAGGAGAGAAACACAATGGCCAAGCAACTCGTATTCGATACTGCCGCCCGCGCCGCCCTCAAGAGGGGCGTGGACAAGCTGGCGAACGCCGTCAAGATCACCCTCGGCCCCAAGGGCCGCAACGTCGTGATCGCCAAGAGCTTCGGCTCGCCCACCAGCACCAAGGACGGCGTCTCCGTCGCCAAGGAAATCGAGCTGGAAGACCCCTTCGAGAACATGGGCGCCCAGCTCGTGAAGGAAGTCGCCTCCAAGACCTCCGACATCGCCGGCGACGGCACCACCACCGCCACCGTGCTGGCCCAGGCCATCGTCACGGAAGGCCTGAAGAACGTCATCGCCGGGGCCTCGCCCATCGAGCTGAAGCGCGGCATCGACGCCGCCGCCGACGCGGTGGCCAAGGAAATCGACAAGATGGCCAAGCCCGTCAAGACCAAGGAAGAATGGGCCAAGGTCGCCTCCATCTCGGCCAATAACGAGATCGAGATCGGCAACCTCATCGCCGAAGCCATGGACAAGGTCGGCAAGGACGGCGTCATCCAGATCGAAGAGGCCAAGTCGGCCGAGACCAAGGTGCGCGTCACCGAAGGCATGCTCTTCGACCGCGGCTACGTGTCGCCCTACTTCGTGACCAACCCTGATTCGATGGAAGCGGTCCTCGAAAACGCCGCCCTCCTCATCTACGACAAGAAGATTTCCGCCATGAAGGACCTGCTCCCGATCCTGGAGAAGGTCGCCCAGAGCGGCAAGCCCCTCTTGATCATCGCCGAGGATGTCGAGGGCGAAGCCCTGGCCACCTTGGTCGTGAACAAGCTGCGCGGCACCCTGAAGGTCGCGGCCGTCAAGGCCCCCGGATTCGGCGACCGCCGTAAGGCCATGCTCGAGGACATCGCCATCCTGACCGGCGGGCGCGTAATCTCGGAAGAGACCGGGCTCAAGCTAGAGAACACCACCTTCGACGATCTCGGGACCGCCAAGTCGATCAAGATCGACAAGGACAACACCACCATCGTGGACGGCGCCGGCAAGGCTTCGGATATCAAGGCCCGCGTGGCCCAGATCCGCCGCCAGATCGACGAGACCACCTCGGATTATGACCGCGAAAAGCTGCAAGAACGCCTGGCCAAGCTGGCCGGCGGCGTTGCCGTGATCGAGGTCGGAGCCGCGACCGAGACCGCCATGAAGGAAAAGAAGGATCGCGTGGACGATGCCCTGCATGCGACCCGCGCCGCCGTGGAATCCGGCGTAGTGGCCGGCGGAGGTGTGGCCCTCATCCGCGCCGCCCGCGCGCTGGATAGCCTGAAGCTGGAAGGCGACCAGGCCGTGGGCGCCGCCATCGTGCGCCGCGCCATCGAAGAGCCCCTGCGCCAGATCGCCCTCAACGCCGGCGAAGAGCCGTCGGTGGTGGCGAACAAGGTGAAGGAAGGCAAGGATGACTACGGCTTCAACGCCCGCACCGGCAAGTACGCCAACCTGCTGGCCGACGGCGTCATCGACCCCGCCAAGGTGACCACCACCGCCCTGCGCAACGCCGCGTCCATCGCCGGCCTGCTGCTGACCACCGACTGCCTCATCGCCGAGAAGAAGGAAGAGAAGTCTTCCGGCGGCGCCGGCGGAATGGGCGGCGGCATGGGAGGAATGGGTGGCATGGGCGGCATGGACGGGATGATGTAATCCCGGCCATCCGGAACCGGGTCCCGACGCGTGCGGGGCCTGTAGTTCTGGGCCTCTCGCCTCAGCAATCCGTCCCCGGACGCCGCAAGGAGTCCGGGGACTTTTCGCTTTAGAATAGAGCCAGAATCCCGTATTGGCCGCGAGCAGCGCCACCATCCGCAATACCATGGCCGAACTCGAAGAGATGGGATTCGTGGAGCAGCCGCATACCTCGGCGGGTCGCACCCCCACCGATCGGGGCTATCGCACCTATGTCAACGACCTGATGCAAGTCGAACCCTTGCCTGCCGAAGAGGCCCGGGTCATCGAATCCGCGGTGTCGCAAACGAATGATGAACAAGACCTCATGGCCGAGGTCGCCCGACTGTTGGGAAAACTGACGCGTCAATTGGGCGTAGCGGTTTCCCCCGCCGTGGAACAGGCGCAGTTCAAGAACCTGTCCCTGGTCCCCCTCGACGAAAACCGCCTCATGATCGTCCTATCCATTTCCGAATCCGTCTTCCGGACCACCTTGGTGGATGCCCAGATTGATACTTCGATTTATCGCTTGGAATCCATTGCGCGTCGCATCAATGAACGGATGCAAGGCAAGCCTGTTTCATTTTTGAACAACTATCTTCGGAATCCTGAAGATGCGCCCTCGTCGGACGAAGAAAAGAGGGCGTTTTCTTTCTTTGACCGTTCTATTTCGAAGCTATTTAAGTCCCAAAGCCACTCCGAGGTTCAATTTTCGGGCACTAAGAATATCTTCTCTAAGGCGGATTTCGAGAAACTAGAGGATTTAGAAGCGATATTGGACCTATTGGACTCGAAAATGGCGCTGGTACATTTCTTGCGACAAAGAAACGAAAAAGAGGGAGTCCACGTTACCATCGGAGAAGAAAATCGGGAAGGCCATAACCTCCGCTCGGTGTCCATCGTGACCTCGGCCTTCCACCTCGGTGGCGGCCAGGGAATCATCGGGGTCATCGGGCCGAAGCGGATGCCTTAC
>JAEKLQ010000054.1 GCA_019509785.1 Fibrobacterota bacterium
CTCCAGACCGCTTCCGAGCTATACCAGCGCATCCCCAAGGAATTCCCCACGGCGGACATCGCCCCGGTGGCCCTGTTCAACGCGGGCGTGATGCAGGAGAAGCAGAAAAAGTGGCCGGATGCCATCAAGATTTACATGCTTTTCTGCGATGCCTTTTACGAATCCAAGCTGCTCCCGAAGGTGCTTTTCCGGGAAGCCAAATGCCGGGAGCAGGACGGGCAGTGGAAGACGGCGGGCGATAAATACCTGAACCTCACGCGCGCGCATCCCGAAAGCCCCGAGGCCGAACCCGCGTTGTACAACGCCGGCTTCGCCTATCTCAACGGAAACGCGCAGGATTCGGCGGCGCGCGCCTTCGAGGCGTATGCCCTGAAGTATCCGCAAAAGGAAGAAGCCCCGAACCTGCTGTTCCGCGCCGTGGAACTCTACGGGGAAATGCGGAACTGGGAAAAGGTGGCGGAGTTGCAATCCCAGTTCACCCGCCGTTACGCGAACGACAAGGGCCGCATGATCCAGGCGCTGTGCATGGGAGGCATGGCGGCTTTCAACCGCAGCCGTCCGGACGAAGCCACCAAGCTGATGACGCAAGCGCTACGCGAATTCGCCAGCCTCAAAACCGCCGATCCCACGCCGCGTTTCTACGCCGCCCAGGCCCAGCACACCCTCGGCGAAATCGCCTCCCGCCGCATGCGCGATCTGCCCATCCGGCCGGGGGCCTACGATGCGGACGTGAAAGCCAAGACGGTCCTGCTGAAGGCCGCCGTGGACGAGTACCTGAAGGTGCTCGACTTCCGCATCGTGGATTGGGCCCTGCGGGCCGCCTACTCGTTGGGCCAAAGCTTCGAGGACTTCGGCACCCAGGTATACGAGGCGCCCCGCAAGCCGGCGCGCGGTCCCGGCGAACAACTCGATCGGGAGGACGATGCCCTTTCGTCGCTTTCGGCTTCCTACGCCCGGGCCCAGCAGCAATACCTGCAAGTGCTTTCCATCGGGCGGAAGCAAGAGGTCAACAACAAGTGGGTGGGGGAGGCCAACGCGCGCCTGACGGGCATGGCCACGCGCTATATGGGCTGCCAGATCAAGGCCATGGCCCAGGTGCCGCAGTTATTGCGCGTGGATGCCGGCACTCCCGAGAAAGCCATCGCCGGCAAGCTGCAGCAAATCGCCCGTATCACGCCTTACCATGAACAAGGCCTCAAGTATTTCATGTCCTTCTTCGACATCGCGCAAGAGTACGAACTCGATCCTAAGCTGGTCGATTCCCTGGGCGGAGCCATCCTCAAGAGCACGCATGCCCTCGGCGGCCACTACGTGGACGCGGCCGACTTGGCCCGCTCATCGCCGTTCCCGGCCGGCTTCCAACCCATGGAGCGCTTTTTCTATCAGGTCAAGCTGGTGCAGGAAGGCATCCCCAAGCTGGAAGCGAAGGCCATGGAGTATTTCCAGCAAGGCCTGGATTTCGCGGCCAAGTACAACCTGAAGCGGGATCCGCTCTACGATAGCTTGGGTATAGCCCTGGGCCGGGCCCAGTTCGTGCAGGCCAAATGCCTGGATCTGCTCGCGGTGGAAGCCCTCGTCCATCCCCCCATCCCGACCGGGGCCGGTCCCGAGCAGCGCAAGACTTACCAGGAAAAGCTCGAGAATGTTGGGTATCAGTTGCAGGACCAGGCCGCGGAAAAGTACCGGGCCTTGGTCGCCAAGGTCGTCGCCGGGACGGTCCCGGCGGAATGGGGCGAACTGGCCTTCGCGCGTCTCTACCAGATCGAGCCCGATAAATGGACGCGCAGTTCCGATCAGGACACCATCATGGACTTCTATTCGGGGAAGGAATGGATGGCGCTGCCGGCATTGCCCGCGCAGGGCTGGCCCGCCGCGGATAATCCCGAGTGGAAGAAGGTCCGCAAAGGCATCATGCCCAAAGCCGATTACCCGGAGGAAGTCAAAACCTTCCCCCGCTTCCTATGGTGCGGCGACAAGGGCCAAGGCCCCAAGATCGATACCGTGCTCGCGACCTATATCCCCTGGAAACAGGTCTTCGCGCAAACCGCCATCGACCTTCCCAACCAGATCCAAGGGTTGGATCTCGAAGTCGTGGCCCGCCCCGAATGGGCGGTTCTGTTGGATAACGATACGGTACTCACGCATAAGGCCATCGCGGGCCCGTGGAACAAGGGGACCGCGAAGGACGTGTGGCCGGCGGTTTCCAAGAAGCTCCCGACCGGGCGGCATTACCTGCGCATCGCGGCGAAGAACGATAAACCCAACGAAGGTTTCGGCGTGTGGTTGCGGTTGCGCGTGCGCTACAAGCTGCCGGGAACCGGGGCCATGTTTCCTTGGAATCAAGCCACTCCCAGCCCCCAGTACCTGAAATCCCTCCTCGAACGCGATCTGCGTATCCCTAATTTCACCAACCGTCCGGCGGGCCTATGAAACCCTCCCAATTGCGGAGGCCATGCCCATGAAGTTCTGGCTCAAGTTCCAGCGGAATAGGCCGATAACCCGCATGGGTATGCTTCCGTCCGCGCCGATAATCCGCCTATGCGCCCTGGCGTTGCTCTGTTGGGGCTGGATCCCTGCCGAAGCCGGCAAGAAGAATCCCAAAGCCATTCCCTTGGTTACGGTGGAGCCCAAGAAAGACCAAACCCTGGTGGCACCCCAGAATCCGGCGACTCCGGCCGCGGGAAAACCGGGGTCCACCTTCGCCGAGCTTAGCTTCAATCGGACCCTTGTCATCGAAGGCAAGGTGGAAAAGCCTCAGGTGAGCTTCACCTTGCTGAAAGAGCCCCCGCCCGAAAAGGAGATCCGATTCGAAGCCAGTTTTCTGGAGAATATCCTGAAACTGGACCGCGAAAACACCTTCGTCCCCGGCGAAACCTACGGCCACGAATAAAGATTCCTTCGGTCACGAATAAATAACCTTCGCCTTTCGCCTGCCCACGCGCACAACCTATATTCTGGCGCATCCCCCGAATGGAAGGAGCGCCCATGGCTTCCCGCTTCGAACCCCGCCGCTTGGCCGCCACGCTTTCCGTGTTCTTGGTTTCGATAACGCCTGCGATCCCGGGCCCGGAAACTCCCGCCGCCTCCAAGATCGCCGCGCCTACCCAGGCCCGCGTCTTCGCCGATCGGATCGCGTCGCGTTATGGCCTGGCCGATTTCCCCAAAGTGCGATCGATCCGTTTCACCTTCAACGTCAGGCACGGCGGCAAGGAAATGGCCCGAGAGTGGACCTGGTTTCCCAAGGAAGACAGCTCTTCCCGTTGCATCTCGCCTGGGACCAAGGCCTGGATCTTAAGCTGGGGGAGGGAGGGGTCCTCACCGTTCGTTATCCCAAACAGAGCGGCTACACCACCGGCGATGCCTACGATTTGTCCGCCGATTCCGCCGGCACCATCCGCTCTTGGGTGTTCCACCGCGGCGGCGCCGATACGGCGACCATGCGCGCCGATTGGGCCAAGCCCACCGAAGTGGACGGCCTCCCCATTTCCCTGGAGCGACCGGGCGAAAAAGGCTTCAAGGTCTGGTTTACCGGCGTGAAGGTCGTGGGCATAAAGGGCTGACCCTTGCGGCCGGCCGTGCGCTAGTCGAACGACAGGATCGAGCGGTCCCAACCTTCGGAAGGCTGATACCCCAATAGATTCGCGGTGGTCGCCGCCAGGTCCGACAACCCGTATCCCGACCCGTTGATCTTAAGCCCAAGCGCCTGCTTCCCGTAGAAGATGCAAGGGACGGGATTCAAGGTGTGGCTGGTCTTGGCCTTGAAATGCCCGGTCTTATCCAAGGCCGGCTTTCCCGTCTTCTTATCCATCTCCAGCATCTCGTCCGCGTTCCCGTGATCGGCCGTAATGATGGCCATCCCGTCCATGGCATCGATAACCGGCAGCAGGCGCCCCAGTTCCAGATCGACCGCTTCCACGGCCATGGTCGCCGCCCGCAGATTGCCGGTATGACCGACCATGTCGCCATTGGCGTAGTTCATGCGCGCGCAGCGGTACTTCCCGGTCTTGATCTGCTCGATCATCGCGTCCGTGATCTCCGCCGCCTTCATCCAAGGCCGCTCATCGAATGAGACCCGGTCCGACGGGATTTCGATATAGGTCTCGGTCTTGTCATCGAACTTGCCGCTACGGTTGCCGTTCCAGAAATAGGTCACGTGCCCGAACTTCTGGGTCTCCGAGATGGCCAATTGCGAAATTCCCATGGAGGCCAATTGCTCGCCCATGGTGTTCTTGATCTCCGGCGGCGCCACCAGGTACCGCTTGGGAATATGCAAATCGCCGTCATATTCCAGCATGCCCGCATACACTACCTTGGGCCGGCGCTTGCGATCGAAATAGGGGAAGTTGTCGTCCTCGAAGGCCCGCGAGATCTCGATGGCGCGGTCGCCCCGGAAATTGAAGAACACCACGCTATCGCCGTCCACGATGGGCCCGACGGGCTTCCCATCCTTCGCGATCACGAAGGGCGGCAAATCCTGATCGATCACCCTCCCGGCTTCGGACCGCAGGGTATTGATGGCCTCCTCCGCCGAAGCGAAGGAGCGACCCTCGGCCAGCACGTGGCATTTCCACCCGCGCTCCACCATGCTCCAATCCGCTTCATAGCGATCCATGGTGATCTTCATGCGCCCGCCTCCGCTCGCGATGCGCGCGTCGAAGCCGGAGTCGGAGATTTCCTTCAGGAACTTCTCGAAAGGCAGCACGTAATCCAGGGCCGAAGTCTCGCCCACGTCCCGGCCATCCAGCAGGACGTGCACCCGCACTTGGCGCGCGCCCTCCTGCTTGGCCCGCTTGATGAGGGCGGTCAGATGGTTGATATGCGAATGCACGTTGCCGTCCGAAAAGAGGCCCAGGAAATGCAGGGTCCCACCGCGTTGGGCATTCCCCGCCACGTCCTTCCATGCTTGCCGCTCGAACAGCTTGCCCGACGCGATGGCCTGGTTCACCAGCGATGCGCCCTGTTCATACACCGCGCCCGCCCCGATGGCATTGTGGCCCACCTCGGAATTGCCCATGTCGTCGTCGCTGGGCAGCCCCACCGCTTTCCCGTGGGCCTTCAGCAAGGTGTTCGGGTATTTGGCGAGCAGGCCGTCCAGAATGGGCTTGCGGGCCAGGGCGATGGCGTTGCCTTCCGTAGGTGGGGCGATGCCGTAACCGTCCATGACGACGATGACGAGGGGACCTTTGACGCCGGGGAACTTGGAGAAGCGCTGGAGCATGGGAAACCTTCGGTGAATACGTGAATCCCAAATATAGCTCAGGGCGCGTCGGGCCTGGGGCGGGGCGTTCTTCCCGCGCAATGGGCCCGGGCGGCCGCACGGGGTTGCGGTCTGCGGGCTGGGGGCTGGCTTGGAGCGCACTGGGGTTGGTCCGGGCGTCGCCGGGGCTCCGGGCCGCCTCGGATGCTCGCTCATCGGTATCGGGGTCGTTCACGGTCTGGGGAAGGGGACGCCCGCGCAACCAAGGTGTCGGTCACTCGCCGGCTGGCGCGGGCTGGCCGTACTTCGAAAGCTGCTCCCTTCCCCAGACCGTGTGCGCTCGCAACTCGGCGTCCCGGAGCCCCGGCGACGCCCTGCCCGCCGCCCGCGCGATCCAAGCCCGACCCCGCCCGCTCCCTGCGGCCGCGCGATCGACTGGGGTATGGTTCGATAACCCCGACGGAGGACCGGCGCGCCCGCAGTGGGCGGGAGGGGTAACGCTTATGTTACGGGTCGCGCCGCGCTTCGCCCCATTCAGGCGCGTGAGCATTCACGGATTCTTTGCTTCACCGTGCCTGCCCTCCGCTGCGCGGCAACCGATGAGGAGCGAGCCGCCTGCGGAACATCGCAACGAGGATGCGGGAGCGGTCGAAGCGGGTTTGACCCGTCGTACCGAAAGCGAATAGCCGAGCCTACCTCGCCCCACGCCCACGGCCAGACCCACCTCTACCAGGCTTCGCCCGCTCCACGACCCGCTTCACCGGAACCGGCGCTTCGGGCACCTCCTCCTCGGTCTGCGTGCGTTGGAAGCGTTCCTTATCGATGCGATTCAGGATCCCGTACCGATCCGGGATGAACAACACCATCACTTCGAGGTCATCGGTACCCGGGAACATATCCAGCGGGACCACCTTCGAAACCATGAAACCGGCCTTGCGCCATTGATTCACTTCTTTCGGCAGGGTATCCATGTCGCAGAAGATGTGCAGGATGCGAGCCGGGTTGCGGGCGGCCAGGGCGCGGATGACTCCGGGCTCGGTGCCTTGGCGGGGAGGGTCGAGCAGCAGGGCCTCAGGCTTGTCCGCGGTGGGTGGAGGGAGGAGGCGCTCAAGGGTTTTGGCGGAAATGCGTCCGGCCTTGAAGCGGACATGGGTATCCTTCTCGCCCGCGGCCATCTTCTGGGCCGAGGTAATGGCCGGCCCGCCCAGGTCGACTCCCGTGGCTTCGCCATAGCCTTTGCCCAGGGGCAAGGTAAAGAAGCCGAAGCCGCAGTACAGGTCCAGCAGGCGGTATTCCGGCTTGGGCTTGAGCAACTGCTCCGCTTTGCCCAGGAAATCCGGCAGGATGGAGGCGTTCACCTGGCAGAATGAGGTGGGATTGAAAACATAGGTCCTATCTCGCACCTGCATGCGGATATCATCAGTTCCGAAAAGCTTCTTCAGCTTCCACGGTCCCTCCGGATCGCGGGCCTCGAAATAGTATTCCGACCGGGAAGGATCGAAGAAGATAAAGGCGGAGGCGACCTTGTAGACGTCCCCTTGCAAGTGTTGCCCCAGGAGTTTGGCCTTGCGCACCACGTCGGCGTTCAGCCGATGCAGGTTGAAAAAGACGGCGGGATGGCCGTAATCCCCGCGGATGATGATGTAGTTCAGCGCATTGGCCAGGCCGTGGTACGGATCGGTGTTGAGCTTCGTCAACAGGAAATCGTAGATGGCCTTGTGCTCCGGGGGCTCCAAGCGGGATTCCGAGGCCGCCTTGGGATGCGCCGCCGCGGAAGCGTCGGTCAGGAAGGCGAGGACGAAGCCTCCGGCTTTTCGTACCACGCGGCGTTTGGTGGTGGTGCGGTAGCCGCGCGGCCGGGGCGAAGGCAGGATGCGATTGGGCTTGTCCGGCAAGCCGCGTGCGGTCCAGAACTCCTGCAAGGCGCGGTTCTTCAGATCCAACTCTTGAGCGTATTCCAATCGCGCCAGCGGCTCGGGATGCTTCGCCCCCAGGACCAGGTCCGGCGCGGCCCTCCGGGCCAATTGCATGAGCATCTCCGAGAAGCGCAATTCCCGTTTATCCGGCTCGACTACCGGGGCGTCCTTGGCCGGGTATTTCCAAACCGAGGGGGATTTACGATCCGCGGGGAAGCTTTTTCCCTCCGTCCGGCGTTTCGGACGACCGCGACGACCGCCGCCTTGCTCGTCCCTCTCGCCCTTATGCTTGGGTCCGGATTCGGATTGGGGGTGACGTTGGGATCCGGGAAAGGAACGGGAGGGTCTTGCCATGGGGCCGTGAAGGTAGGAAAATCCGCCCCGACCTCCTGGTCGCCGACCTCCTGGTCGCCTAGCGCTGCGGAACTATTCCTCCGGAGCGAAGCCGGCGGCACGGCCTACGAAGGCCGCGAAGCCGGGATGCCGCCCGGCGGCCTCCAAAAGCACGATGCGCGTCCCCGGATGGGCCGCCTCCACATGCGCCGCGAGGCGCGGGATATCCTCTTGCACATGCTTCCCCGAGAAAAAGAAGAGCGGGAGGATGCGTACTTCCGCGGCTCCGTTCGCCACGGCTTGTGCGGTGGCGGCCGGCAAATCGGGCTGCGATAAACTCAAATAGGCGGATAAGACCAGGATATCCGGGTATCGCGATTGGAGGCGCTGGACCAGGTCCTGCATTTCCTCAAACGCCCCCGGGGTCCGGCTGCCATGGCCCAGGAGAATCAAGGCCTTTCGGTATTCCAAAGAAAAGTCCTTTATGCGAACGCGACTGGGACGATAAAACTAGCAAGACCCCCGCCCGGGCCGGAAAGTTTGCCTTTCCGCGGCGCAAAGGGATAGAATAGGTAAGTCCACCGATGGCATCCTAATGGCGCAAGCAAACGTAAAAGTCATGACCTTCGAGGGGCAACCCTGCATCGAGATCCGCGGCGAGTGGGATCAGGCCGGCTTGGACGCGTTGATCAAAGCCTTCCAGAAAACCTTGCCGAAAGCGGAGGGGCATCTCTTCCTCAAACTCAGCGATTTGGATTACCTGGACAGCGCCGGCTTAGGCGTCATCATGTTCAATATGAACGAACTCGCGAAGCGCGGGGCCAAACTCGTTCTAATCCAGCCTTCCGAGGAAATGCGCCATATCCTGCGCACGACCTCCTTGGACAAGGTGCTGGAAATCCGCTAAACCCTTTTTGACTATATTCTGGGCACTATTCCGGCGCCCCGGAGCCTTGATCGCTTGATCAAATAGGCAGCCGGATGGCGTGCCGGGCCGGGCCGGGTCGTCATGAGCCGCCCAGGCCGCAGACGAGCGATCTTCCATCAGGGCCCCAAAGTCCAAGGAGAAACGTGGCTGATCCCAAGAAAACCCCGCTTTACGATATCCATGTGGCCTTGGGGGCCAAGATGGTTCCCTTCGCAGGCTTCAGCATGCCGGTCCAATATTCCGGCATCCGCCAGGAGCACGATGCCGTACGCAAGACGGTCGGCCTGTTCGACGTTTCCCATATGGGTAACTTCTTCGTGACCGGGAAGGGATCCAAGGGTTTCCTGCAACGGGCCACGGTCAATGACGTGGATAAGCTGAAGGACATGGACGTCCAATACTCGGCTTTGTGCTATCCGAACGGAACCGTGGTGGACGATATCCTGGTTTATCGCCTGGGTCCGGAGCGTTTCAAATTGGTCGTCAATGCCAGCAATATCGAGAAGGACTACGCGTGGCTGGAGAGCCTACGGAAGGCGGATCCGGAGGGCGCGGGAGTCGAGCTCTTGGACGCCAGCGCGGAGCTGGGGATCCTGTCCCTGCAAGGCCCGCATGCGTTGGCCGTCGCGGCTGCTGTCATGCAAAGCGATCCTGCGAAGGTGGCCACCTACAAGGCCGGTTTTGGAAAGGTGCTGGGCGCGGACATGCTTTACAGCCGCACCGGGTATACCGGGGAGGATGGTTTCGAATTCTTCCCCGAAAACCGGCTTTTGCCCGGCCTATGGAAGGCATTATTGGAAGCGGGATCCCGCTATGATATCCTACCGATAGGGCTGGGGGCCCGGGATACCCTTCGCTTGGAGGCGGGCTATTCCCTGTATGGGCACGAACTCACCGACAAGACTAATCTCATCGAAGCCGGGCTGGGCTGGATCACCGCATTGGATAAGGGCGATTTCACGGGACGGTCGGGCCTCGCGCCCAAGGCGCAGCCGGGCGGCATGGAGCGGAAGGTGGTCGGACTGGAAATGCTCGAACTCGCCATCCCGCGCGAAGGCGTGGTGGTGCGGGCGGGCGGGAAGGATGCCGGCGTGGTGACCTCGGGCACCATGTCGCCGACCCTGGGCAAAGGCATCGCCATGGCCTACGTGTCTATGCCCTTCGCGAAAACGGGAACCGAAGTGGAAGTGATGATCCGGGACGTGGCCAAGCGCGCCAAGGTCGTTCCGAGGCATTTCTACAAGCGCGCCAAGACCTAGAGGGGGATCCTTGTCGATCAAGATCGAGAAGCGGAAGGCGAAAAAGCCAGGTAGGAACGGAGCGAGCCCGTCCAAGGCGAAGGGAAAGGCCCAGCCATCCGAGGACGAGGATGAGGAGCGGGGCCATTCGCTTCTGCGCGAAGGCTGGGGCCTGCTGCTGCTTTCGATCTCCCTGGTCACCGTCATTTCCCTCCTCTCCAACTTCGCCGAACCGGGAGGGGTCAATCTCCTCGGACCCTACCTCGGAAACTGGTGGGCGGATACCCTCAACCAATTCGCGGGAAGCCTACCGGTCATCTTCTTGGTCGCGGCCGTGGCGGTGTTCGGATTCAAACTGACCCTTTCCCGTGTCATGCTTCCCCTGCGCCTGGTGCTGGCTTTGGCATTGCTCTTCGTCGGGTCGGCGGTACTGCTTAGCATCCGCAATATCGGGCAGAGCATCCTACGGCCTTCCGATTACGTGATGACGGGCGGATATCTGGGCAATTTCATCGTGCACAAGGCTTTCATTCCCGTCTTCGGGACCGGGCAGTTCGGGCCTTATCTGATCATCGCCATCGCTCTCCTCTTCGTCGTCATCTGGGGCTTCCGCATGAGCGTGGTGCAGGTTTCGGAAAAATCCGCCGCGTCCATCGTCTTCGTGGGAAGGCCCTTCTTCTCGGGATTACGGCGGCTATGGGCGAAGGAGGAGGACGAATCCGGGGAAGGGGAAATCCCGGAGGCCGAAAAGGCCGCCGAGGAGATCGCGAAAGCCCGGGCCCTCGGTAAGGTCGAACGCGGGCGCATCCCGAAAATCCCCTTGCCTATCGCGGAAGCGGAGGAGCCCAAGCCCGAAGGCCGTCGCAAGCGCGGCGGCGCGGCGGAGGAGGAACGTTTCCCCACCGGGCCCGTGCCCAAAGGAGCCGTGTTTTCGGCCCACAACGTGATCGGCGGGCCGCTCGACGAGATTGATGCGGAAGAAGAAGACCCGCTCGCCGGCCTCGATCTGAACGATCCACTGGCCGTGCGTAAGATGCGCGACCTGGATCTGGAACGCAAGCGCGTGAACGAATTGAACGAGTGGGAGCAAAAGACGCGCGATCCCGAGATCGCGGGATTGCTCCGCAAGCAGAAGGCCAAGGCCGAGGAGCGCGTGGCGCGCCTGGAGCATGAGACGGAAGCCGTTATCGAAGCGCGGGCGGAGAACCCGGAAGCCGATGCGGACGAAAATGATTCCCTGAAGGGCAAGAAGAAAGGCCGCAAGAAAGGGAAGGACCAAGGCGAGGTCGAGTCCCTCAACAAGGTCGCGGCAGAAACCGATGAGGCGGATGCGCCCGTTCCCATCAAAAGGCAATCCGACGATAAGTACGTCCTGGCCGGCGACGAAGCGGCTGACGAGGCGGCCCACACGACCGAAGAGGGCGCCCCGGCAAAACCGCCCAAGCCCGAAGTCAAATACGATCCCTATCGCGTGCCCACCTTCGACGAGATTTTTTCCGATCCGCCCAAGCAGCCGTTGGAGTTCACGGAAGAGGAGTTGCGCGAACAGTCCAAGCTGCTGGAAGATCAGCTCATCAATTTCAAGGTCATGGGTAAGGTGGTCCAGATCTGCCCGGGCCCGGTCATCACCCGCTACGAGGTGGAGCTCGCCCCAGGCGTGAAGGTGAGCCGCATTTCCACCCTCGCCGACGATTTGGCCTTGGCCCTGCGCGCCAAAAGCATCCGCATCCTGGCGCCTATCCCCGGCAAATCGGTGGTGGGCATCGAGGTGCCCAACCGCAAGGCCCAGATCGTGTATATCAAGGAGATCCTCAAGGCGCCGGAGTTCGCCACGGAAGAGGATACCCTTAAGATCACCCTGGGCAAGACCATCGCCGGCGAACCTTACGTGATGGACCTGACGCGCGCCCCGCATCTGCTCATCGCCGGCCAGACGGGTTCGGGCAAATCGGTTTGCATCAACAGCATCATGGCCTCTTTCCTGTGCTCGAAGACGCCGGACGAGTTGCGTATGATCCTGGTCGATCCCAAGGTCGTAGAGCTCAAGCCCTACGATTCCATCCCGCATCTGCTTTACCCCGTCATCACCCAACCGGACGTGGCGGTGGCCGGGCTCAAGTGGTCCACCTACGAGATGGACCGCCGCTACGAGGTGCTGGCCCAATGCGGCGTCCGTAACATCAAGGGTTTCAATACCAAAGTCAGGGCCGGGCAATTGCCCGATACGCTGGATGCCGAGGACAAGCGCATCATGCCTTACATCGTCATCATCATCGACGAGTTGGCGGATCTGATGATGGTCGCCGGCAAGGAAGTGGAAACCAATATCGCCCGCATCGCCCAGAAGGCGCGCGCGGTGGGGATCCACCTCATCCTCGCGACCCAGCGCCCGTCGACCAACGTCATCACCGGTACCATCAAGGCCAATCTGCCCACGCGTATCAGCTTCCAGGTGGCCAGCCAGATCGACGCGCGCACCATCATGGACAAGATGGGGGCCGAGAAATTGCTGGGCCGCGGCGACATGCTTTTCCGGCCCATCGAGTTCCCGGAGCCGGTCCGTTTGCACGGCTGTTTCCTGGACGACGCCCAAGCCGAAAAACTGGCCTCCGCGGCCTCGGAACAGTTCGTGAACTATCCCCAAATCCAATCCTTCAACCTGGAAGATGACCCGGGGGCCCAAGCGGGCAACGACGAGCCGCGCGATGAAAAATTCCGTGAAGCCGCCGAGTTGGTGGTGCAGGTGAAGCAGGCCTCGGTTTCCCTATTGCAGCGTCGCTTGGGCATCGGCTATGCCCGTTCGGGCCGCCTGGTGGATCAGTTGGAGCGGGCGGGGATTGTGGGCAAGGAGCGGGGTTCCAAGCCCAGGGACGTGCTGATGGATCCGGATGAATTGCAGTCTTTTTTGTCTTCGGGCCTCAACGACGATTGATCGGCTGGCCCTGCCGCGGGGCTTCGCGCAGGCTCAGGCTTTCCGCTTTCGATTGTATTCGGCTTCCGGTCGCCGCGGATGCGTGGGCGGCCCGCTAAAGGATGGCGGCATTCCGAGCGGGCCGGTAGGGATTGCGATTCCTTGGTTCTTGCGCGGTCACCCTCCGGTCCCATTCCCGTTGCGGAATATTTTGCTCCCGTTGATTTCGGAAATTATTTAACCCGACATCTATCAGGAGGTCCCCATGTCTTTACCTCTCGGATCCACAGCCCCGGATTTCACGCAGAATTCCAGCCGGGGGAAGCTTCATTTCTACGACTACATCAACGGCAAATGGGCCATTTTCTTTTCCCATCCCGCGGATTTCACGCCGGTGTGCACCACCGAGCTGGGGATGACCGCCAAGCTCCAGCCGGAATTCGCCAAACGCAACGCCGTCGTGATCGCGCTCTCCGTGGATAGCGAACAATCGCACAAGGGATGGATCCCCGACATCGAGGAAACCCAAAATTGCAAGATCGATTTCCCCATCATCGCGGACGAGGATAAGAGCGTTTCCACCCTGTACGGAATGTTCCAGCCCACGGCGAACGACAAGTTCACGGTCCGGTCGGTGTTCTTCATCGATCCCAACAAGAAGATCCGCGCCAACATCACCTATCCCGCCTCGACGGGCCGCAATTTCCAGGAAATCCTGCGCGTGCTGGATTCCTTGCAGCTTACCGACAATTACAAGGTGGCCACTCCCGTGGATTGGAAAGACGGCCAGGACGTGGTGATCGCGCCCGCCTTGCAGGATCCGGAAGACTTGAAGAAGCGTTTCCCGAAGGGGTGGAAGGTCGTGAAACCGTACTTGCGGATGACGCCGCAGCCGAATAAGTAGCGGAGCTCTCCGCGGATAGCGAACCTTTTAATAACCAAATAAAATGGTTCTGTACCCGGCGCTACGTTCCCTTTCCGGGGGATGGGGCCTGGGTCCAGGAGGCGGAAACCTTCTCCAAATTGGCCTGCAGGCGATCCAGGATTTCCATGTTTTGCAGATAGATGTTATCGCCCTTCGGCCATCTCAGGCCTTGGAAGGCATAGGCGAGGATACGAATGCCCAGGCGGGCGTTCTCCCGGCTGCCATAGGCTTCCGCCAGGCCATCCGGGATCCTCCCGGGATTAATGGTGGCGATCCCGTTGGAGGCGAATATAAGCAGGGTCGGGATCCGTTCGTATTCCACGTGGCTTTTTTGCTTCCGGTTGGCCTCCTCGAATAGGGCCCGAAAGAAAACGACTTCGCCCCGTACCTTGGCGAGAACGTCGAGCCTGCCTTCTAACTTACGATTGCGCAGAGGGGCGAGAAGGGGAACTGCATCCTTTCCGAAGCAAGCGGTATCCGCAAGGCTATACGGATCATGGAAAAAACATCCCCGGATCGATTGGGACCCTTGCCGCTCCATGTCGTCCAAAAGCATGCTATAGTCCGCCAATACTTCCAGGTCCTTCCAATCCCGCGCTTCCGGAAAAAGCAGGATTATTCCTTCTTGCGTCCGTATGGCCTTCGCGAACATCCGCCGATATCCCTTGAGGTAGTCCATGGATTCCAAGGTGGAGGCCAAGTCCATGGCTTCGTTCTTGTCCATGCCCTCGTAATAAAGTTCATGATGATTCTTGCCGACAATGACCTTCTCGCCCCGCATATCCGGCATCAGCATCAAGGCCGCGCCATAGAAGAGGGCTTCCAACATCAAGCCGGCCAAGATGAATCGGGAAGCGGCGAAGAGGCTTTCCCTGACGGCGCCGCCATCGAGGAATTCGGTGATCTGTTCCTTTTGGTAGGCGATGAAGGCCATTTCCAGGAGGAAAGGCGGGAAAAGTTTCGCATAGGCTGGAAGATCCTTCCCGAAATACCGGTAGGTCAACCAATAGAGGAAGGGATAGTAGGCGAGAATGGCGAGGGTGCCGGATATCAGGGTTCTTCGGGCCCTATCGAATTCCTGCAATTCCAGGAAGTTCCGATGCACGATGAATAAGCCGGCGATAGGTCCCCCTGCCAGAGTAGCCAGGGAAAGTTTCGCCTCGGTGAAGAGCTTGGAAAAGCCGTAACTACGTACTTGGCCATCGGGATCGGGATCATGGGCGAGAGGCATACCGGGACTTTCGCATGGGGACGGACGCGGCGCGGCGCTGCGATCATTGCACGATAGCAATTGTTCCCGGAAAGCATCCTGGGCGGGTATCAATTCCCTATTTGCGAAGCCGTCCAATCATGCGTTTCCGGGTCGGCTTGCCCGCATGCGTTCCCGGAATGCAGGCATGACCTGCAGAAAACCGTCCGGCAGAGATGCAAAGCCCCTTTGGCGCGGAAATAGGCGGCAACGGAACAAGGCGAACCGGAGGCCGGCTCGGTAGGCCATCGCAGGCTCTCGCCCGCGCGCGCGATCGTCTCCAATGCGGATTCCGCGCTCATGCCCATCTTGGTCATGGCCCGGTAGAACGACAGGCATATGGAGGGGAACCGCAAGTTGGCGGCCCGTACCTTTACCCCTTCCGCGTCGCCGGCATCGGCTTCGAATTCCCAGAGGGATTCTTCCATCACCTGCGCGAAGGCGTCGGCGGGTAACCGGGTCTTCAGAACGGTTTCGAGGGCCAGGAAAAATGGCTTAGTCGTTTGCATACGCCAAACTCCGGATACGGGCACGAATATTGGTCGCAAAGCCCGCGCCATTCATCGAACCGGCCCGGACAACCGAAATCGGGCGCAATTGCCGGGTCGGCCCGGGAGTTGTTCCCGGACCCTTTGACACATTGGCAGCTCGATGGCGTTGCGGCATCTAAAAGCGCAAGGCGGCGAACCTATTCCTGAGCGGTGAAGTCGAGGCAAAGGCCGAGGGGTTACAGCAATTCCTCTTGGGATGGGCCGGGAGCAGGAGGGATCAATCCCAAATGGCGATAGGCGTTGGCGGTGGCCAGGCGGCCGCGGGGCGTGCGCTTCAGGAAACCGCATTGGATGAGGTAGGGTTCATAAACCTCCTCCAGGGTTTCCGTTTCTTCGCCGATGGACGCGCCCAAGGTGGAAAGGCCCACGGGGCCGCCTTCGAACTTATGGATAATCGTATTGAGGATGGTGCGGTCCATTTCGTCGAGGCCCAAGGGATCGATGCCCAGCATGTCCAAGGTTTTCTGTACGATGGCCTCGGTGACGAGGACGGTGCCCTTCACCTGGGCCACGTCGCGGCAACGGCGTAGCACGCGATTGCCCACGCGCGGCGTACCGCGGCAGCGCGCGGCCAGGAGGTCGACGCCTTCCGGGGACAGTTCGACCTTGAGGATACGGGCCGAGCGGGCGAGGATTCGTTTCATCTCGGCGACGGAATAGGTTTCCAGTCGGAAGGTCATGCCGAAGCGATCGCGCAGGGGAGAGGTCAGCATACCCGTGCGCGTGGTGGCTCCCACCAGGGTGAAGCGTTTCAAGGGCAGGTTTATGCACTTGGCCGAAGGGCCCGACTCGAGCATGATGTCGATCTTGAAATCTTCCATCGCGGGGTAGAGGAATTCCTCTATCACCCGGCTGATGCGATGGATTTCGTCGATGAAGAGGACGTCGTTCACCTCGAGATTGGTCAAGATCCCGGCCAACTCCGAAGGCTTATCCAGGGCGGGCCCCGAAGTGATCTTGAGATTCGCGCCCATTTCCTTGGCGATGATATGGGCCAAGGTGGTCTTGCCCAGGCCGGGAGGCCCGGCGAACAAAATATGGTCGATCGATTCCCTGCGGTCCCGCGCCGCCTGGAGGAACACGCCCAGGCTTTCCTTGAGCTTCTCCTGGCCGATGAAGTCGGCCAAGGTGGCCGGCCTTAGGGAGACGTCCTGTTCGGGGTCGTCGCCGAATTGCTCGGGTGCGATGATGCGTTCGGCCATGGCAACAATCTACACTTCCTGCAGCGCCCGGGTGATGAGCTGGGTGGTTCCGGCCTTCTCCCCGAGCTTCTCCATGGCCTTCTGCACGGCGGCCTGGGCCGGCCCTTCCTTGACCCCCAAGGTAATCAGGGCCTGCACCGCGTCCCGGGATGCTTCATTGTCCTTGGCGGTCGCAGGCGATCCGGTGGGAGGGCGCAAATCCATCTTGGACAAGGAGGCCCGCAAGGAGGCGACCATCACCTCGGCCGTTTTCTTGCCGATCCCTTTCAAGGCGGTAAGCGAGCTGATGTCCCCGTCGATGATCAGGCGCGCCAATTGCCAAGGAGGAAGCGCGGACAAGATCCGCAAAGCGAGGCGCGGCCCGATGCCGCTTACGCCCAGCAACTTCAGGAAAAGGGCCCGTTCCAGGTCGTCGCCGAAGCCGTACAATTCCAGCGATTCTTCCCGAACGTGAAGATAGGTGAGGAGGTTGACGGTTTCGCCTTCGGCGGGCATGGCCTCGGCGGTGCGCAGGGAAACGTCGACTCCCATGCCCACGCCGCCCACGTCGATGACCAGGCGGGCCGGCTGCTTCTGGGCCAAGCGCCCGCGGAGGAATTCGATCATGACTGGGAAATTAGAAAGATGGGGTTTATCGCCGCGCCTGGATCAGATGGCAAAAGGCGATGGCCAAGGCGTCGGCGGCATCCGATGGGGTGGGGGGCGCTTTAAGTTGCAGATGGCTCTGGATCAGGGTCGCCACCCTTTCCTTGGTGGCGTTGCCTTTCCCCACGGTCGCTTTTTTTACCAGGCTCGGGGCGTATTCCGACACGGGTATGCCCAGGCTCTGGGCCGCCACCATCACCGCCCCGCGCGCATGGCCGAGGATGAGCGCCGAGCGCGCGAACTTGGCGTGGAAGATGCTTTCCAAGGCCAGATGCGCGGGCCGGTAGGTTTCCATCAAGGACCGCAGTTCGCGGTGGATTTTCTCCAGGCGGAGGGGCAGGGGAGAGCCGTCGGTATTGCGTATGACCCCGTATTCGAGGACGCGGATGCGCTCGCCGCGCTTTTCCAGGAAGGCGTAACCCGTGCGGATGGTTCCCGGATCGACCCCGAGGACGATCATGGAGAAGAGACCGGGAGAGGTTGCCACTGGTGGTGGTCCCGCAGCTGCTGCGCTTGGGGAGGGGCCGGCGGCGGCCCCGGGCGCATGGCCGGCGAGGCCCGCCTCGGGATCAAAGATTCTCCAGCTCCTTCTGGTCGAACTCGGCATTGGTATGCACGCCCTGCACGTCGTCCTGCTCGTCCAAGGCTTCCAGGAGGGCCAACACCTTGCGGGCGTCCTCGCCGGTGACCTTGACCATGTTCTCGGCGATCTTGGAGACTTCGGCGGTTGTGGGTTTCAGGCCCTTCTTTTCCATGGCGTCCACCAGCTTATGGAAGTGCGCGGGGTCGGCGCTGATCTCGTATTCCGCTCCCGACGCATCCAAGTCTTCGGCGCCGTGTTCGGTCACCAATTCGAATAGCGCATCTTCGCCGATGGCTTCCTTAGGAAGGGTGATGATGCCCTTGGACTTGAACATCCAGCCCACCGATCCTTCGGCGCCCACGTTGCCGCCGGCCTTGCTGAAGATATGGCGGATCTCGGCGACGGTGCGGACCTTGTTGTCCGTCATGGTATCGACCATGATGGCCGTTCCTGCGGGCCCGTATCCCTCATAGGTGTTTTCCACGTACTGCACGCCCTCGAGCTCGCCGGCGCCCTTGGCCACCGCGGTCTCGATGTTCTTGGCGGGCATGTTGGCGGCCTTGGCCTTGAGCACCGCCGCGCGCAGGCGGGGGTTGCCTTCGATGTCGGAGCCGCCCATGCGGGCCGCAACGGTGATTTCACGGATGATGCGATTGAAGACCTTGGCGCGGGCCGAATCGATCTTCGCTTTCTTGCGTTTGGTTGTCGCCCATTTGCTATGGCCTGACATGGGGGTCGCTCCGGTTGGGTGGAAGATGCGGAAAGATAAAACTAATCCCGGCTCTTCGGCTTGGGCCTGGCTTCCTTGGCTGTCGCCGGGCCGGATCCCTGGCTTTTCCGATACTGATCGATGGCCTTTGCCAACCTGTCGGCGATTTGCCGCTGGCCCTTCTCCGAAGCCAGAACGCGGCGGTCCTGGTTGTTGGTGAGGAAGCCCATC
Organism: Fibrobacterota bacterium; assembly: GCA_019509785.1. Classification (NCBI taxonomy): domain Bacteria; kingdom Pseudomonadati; phylum Fibrobacterota; species Fibrobacterota bacterium. The sequence continues at coordinate 18,619 of JAEKLQ010000054.1, forward strand.
TCGAACAGAACCGCCGGCATGTAGGCGCCCACCAGCACGTAGAACCCCGCCTGGCTGGCGCCCGTCTGGTACTTGGCGATAGCGTGCCCGTCGAAGGCGGACACCAAATCGCCGGCGAAGCTTTCGCTTTCCTTCGAATACAGGTTGAGCTGATGTTCCAACAGGATCCATTCCACCGGCGAGATCTCCGCCTTGCTCTTCCCGCCCTCGGCCCCGATGGCCTCGTTCTCGCGCCGGGCCAGGGCCTTGTCCTCTTCGCTTTCGCCTTCCCGCAGGATATAGGCGGTGAATCCGGAGACCTGTTGTTTATGCTTGGGCGCTCCCCCGATGGAGTTGCAATGCAGGCTGATGAAAAGGTCCCCGCCCTTCTCCGAGGCGAACTTGGGGCGATCAGGGAGGCTGATGAAGGTATCGCTTTCCCGGGTCATCAGGGCGCGGTAACCGAGCTTGGCCAGGGCGGTCTTCAGCTCCTTGGCGACCGCCAAGGTTATCTGCGCCTCGTTCACGCCGGCGATCATGGCGCCTTGGTCCTTGCCGCCATGGCCCGGATCGATGATGATGGTGGTGCCTTTCACGGCTTTGTCCTTCGCCTGCTCGACGCTATCGGCTTTGGGCTTACGGGCCGAAGGCTTGCGCACGGTCACCTGGTAGGCCAGGGTCTCGGAAGAATAGGCGACTTCCACCGTGTCGATGGGTTTGGGTATGTTCAAGGTGACCTGCACGAGTTCCTTCTCCTGCACGGTGAAGATCGATTTCACCAGGCCCGAGCCTTGCGCCTTAAGCGGGAAGCGGGGCGAAACCTGGCCGCCTTGGAACTTGAGGATGAAATGCGGCGGCACCCAAAAGCTTTCCCATTCCATGGGCCCCGCCACGCGCACCGATACCAGGGTCCCGTTGTCGCGATCCTCGGTACCGATGTCCAGGATATTGGATCCGCCCGGCAGGGCCAAAGCCTTGGGCACGGGCTTAACCTTGGCCGGAAGGGAAACGGGCTCCTCCGGCTCGGGCGCCTCGATGGGCCAGCCTTTCTGGGCGAGCAAGCGCAGCAAGGGCGGAAGCGGGAGGTAGAGGAACTCCGGGCCGCGCCGGATCGGATAGACGAGATTGGCTACTTCGTCGCCGACGTTGATGTAGGGATTATCAAGGGTGAAATACCATTTCCGGCCGGCGGAATCGGGCAGGACGAATTTCTGGCGATCGGGAACCCAGGAGCCTTCGCGGGCGAAAAGGTTTTCCAGGAATTGCGACGAGACGTAACGGATTCCCTCGAAGCTCGTATCCGGGAAGGTGCCCCCGGGCCAAGAGGAGACTCCGTTGCCGGGTTTTGGCTTGAGAACCACGTTGGCGGATGCCGCCGTTCCCAGCCACGAGCCTAAGGCCATTGCCAGGCCGATGCGAACGAAAGCGGCGAACCTCATCCGCGGTTCCGTTCCTTCAGCGCCCGGTCGATTTCGCGCTTGGCCTCTTGCTTGGCCTTATCCTTCCGCTTATCCGGCGCTTCCTTGCCCTTGCAGATGCCGATCTCGATCTTGAGTACGCTGCCTTTGAAATAGGCTTTGAGCGGGATGAGCGTGTGCCCCTTGAGGGAAGTGGCCTCGTCCATCTTCGCTATCTCGGGCTTGCGGGCCAATAGCTTGCGCTCCCGCCGGGGAAGATGATTGTTGATGTTGCCGTAGTTGTATTCGTTGACATAGGCGTTCACCAGCCACACCTCGCCTTTGCGCACCTGCGCGAACGCTTCGGCCAGCTCGAGCTTACCCTCGCGGATTGATTTCACTTCGGTTCCGCGGAGCGCGATGCCGCATTCGAAGCTGTCGAGCACGTGGTAATGGTGGCGGGCAGCCCGATTATGGATTTCCGGCGCATTCGGGCGATTCATGGATTGAATCTAATAAGTCGGGATACGGCGGCGAATCATTTCCCGCCGAAGCGTCGTGACGGCCTTATTCGGAGGCTTTGCCGTCCTCGCCGTCCGAGTTCAATACGTTCTTCAGTTCCTTGCTGGCTTCGAAAATCGGCTTGAGCCCCGCGTCGATGTGGACCATTTCGCCCGTTCTGGGATTGCGGGCGGTGCGGGCTTTCTTCTCTTTCACCTTGAAGCGGCCGAAGCCGCGGATCTCGATGTTCTTGCCTTGGACCAAGGACTTGGCGATGGCGTCCAGGAAGCATTCGACGATGATCTTGGTATCCACCTGGGTCAACCCGGTGCGAGCCGCGATCTCATCCACTATGTCTTTCTTGGTGACGTTCCCCATAGCGCTCCTGTGGTCCGTAACAGAAGGTATAATAACACTTTAGGAATAAGCGAGCAAGACCGTTCCCGGGAATTTTCGGCAAAGTGGCAAGGTTACGTGGGTTTTGCCGAGCGACATCGGAACCTTCATTCCCGCGAAGGCGGATGGCGTGTAAACCCAGCCGGCACTCGCGTGGAACCGTTCCGCGCCACGGGGCGGGGCGGTTCCCTGATTCCCATTCGTCTTCAAGACATGCGGCGCAGTTTGGAAAGCACGATCTTGTTCAAGGGATCTAGTTCGTATGCCTTATTGAGATAGGCCCGCGCCCGCTCCCGTTGCTTCAGGTTCTCGTAAGCCAGGGAAAGTTGCACCAAGGTCGGCACATGCCGGGAATCGAGGCGTAACGCGGCTTCCAGGTGGCGGATGGCTTCCTTGTATTGGCCGTTGCCGATCAGCAAGACGCCCACGCGGTAACGGGCCTGGGCATGCTCGGGGTTCAGGTCGATCGCCTTCAGGTAGCATTCCATGGCGGCGGCCCGGAAACGTCGCACGGCTTCGGAGTTGGTTTCTTCATTGGCGTTGCCGAGCAGCAGTTCGCCCAGGTTATACCATGTATTGTAATCGGATTGGTTTCGCGCCAGCTCGAGCCGGTACGATTTCTCGGCCGCGATCATTTTGCCGAGATGGTATTGGGCCATGCCCAATTGGCCCAGGGCCTTGACGTTCTCCGGGTCCAGTTTCACGACCTTGGCGAAGGCGGTTTCCGCATCCTTGAAATCGCCTTCTAGCTGGGCCTTCCGGCCCATCAGGTAAAGCGCCGGCGCATAGTCGGGCTTGAGTTTGAGCGCCGCCGCCAGGGCGTCGCCGTAGCCTTTGGCGGCCGGTCCTGCTTCCACTTGCATGGTACCCAGCTCGACCAGCATTGCGAGATCGCCGGGATGCCGCTTCAGAGCAGCTTCCGCCGATCGCATCGCCGGCTCGACCTGTCCCATGCGGTATTGCGCTTCCACGGACTGCACCCGGGCGCGCATGTTCTCGGGTTCCAGGCCGACGAGTTGGCTCGCGAACCAGAAGGCTTCGGCATAGTTCGCCGTTCCCAGGAAAACCTTGGCGGCCAGCGCCAGCAATGTCGCTTCATGGGTAGGGACGCGCATCACCCGTCGCAGCGGCGTTACGGCTTCTTCCAACTCGCCGGCCCCGGCGCGGAGTTCGGCCACTTGGCGCAAGGCGGCCATTTCATCCCTGGAGGGCCACATCTGCGGATCATTTTCGGCGGCGGGCGCTTCCGACATGGCGGCCTTCCCCTCGGGGGCTTCCGACACCGGCGCTTCCTTGGCTTTCGTTGCGGGAGATCCTTCGGCATTCGCCTGTGATGCCGGGACCCCCGTTAACTCGCCCTTCTCATCCGTAGCCGCAACCGCGTTCGACTTGGCCTCGGTCTTGGCGGAATCAGCCGTGTGTTTGTCCTTGAGGCAAAAAATGGCCACCCCCGCCCCGAGCCACATGGCCGCCGAGAGGCCCAAGATGATCGGAACCAGTTTCTTGCCCGATGAACCCTTGTCGGAAATCCTTTTCCAGACTTTGTCCAGCATGATGCTTCTCCCGGCGGCATCGCCGGGAAAGCGGGCCGCGCCGGGCCGCGTCCTTGCGGCCCCGAACCCATCATAGGGGGCGGCGGCCGTGGCAGCAAGTCCAGGCGGGAGGCGGGATTCGAAGGGAAGGGTGGGGGAGGACTACAGCTTCCGCTGCAGTTATTCTTCCGGGCCGGCCAACGTTTGGGGAGCCTGGGGATCTTGGAAGAATTTGGGGCGGGGCGAGGCCAAGCGTTGGAAATTACCTGAGCGATTCACCTCGTAGAGAAGCAGGGACAGGGCGACGCTGGCATTATAGGAATGGGCCCCGGGGGCCATGGGCAGGCGCACCACGTAAGTACAAGCCCGGCGGATATGCGGCGGGATGCCGCGATCCTCGCCGCCCACCACCAGGACCAGCGGGCCTTCATAGCGCCCCATATGGGCTTCCACTTCGCCGTCTTCTTCCAGGCCCACGATGGCGTAACCTTCGTTACGCAAAGACTTGAGCTCTTTCTCGATATCGGTCACCTGGCAAATGGCGATGGATTCCAACGCGCCCGCGGCCGTCTTGGCCACCGAAGGGGTAAGACCCGCGCCGCCCTTGTTGTGGGCCAGGATGGCGTCCGCCCCGAGAGCTACGGCCGAACGGATGCAAGCGCCCAGGTTGCGCGGATCTTCCATGGCGGCGGGCACCACGATGAGGGGGGCGTAACCGGCGCGTTTCGCTGCCACCAGCTCCTTCTTCACCTCGGCCCAATCGTCGTACGCGCGGGTATTGCAAAAGGCGAGCACGCCTTGGTGGACGCCGTTGAACCATTGGTCCAGGCGCGGCTTGGGCAATTGATGGATACGGATCCCATGCTCTTCGGCGCGGCGTTGCAAGTCGTGCAGCTTGGCGTTCTTGGTGCCGAGCTGGAACACGAGATGGTTCACCTTGGCGGGGGAAGCGCGGAGCAAAGCGTCGACGGCATGCAGGCCCGCGACGATGGATGAGGAATCGACTTTGGACATAGGGGAGGCCGGGAGGGCCGGCTAGCGGCCTGCGGCCACGGGATGAGCCGCGTGCTTCTTGATCTCGGCGATGAACTCCTCGAACAGGTAATGGGAGTCCTTGGGGCCAGGCGATGCTTCCGGATGGTACTGCACCGAGTAGGCGGGCGAGTTCTTGAGACGCAGGCCCGCCACGGTCTTATCGTTGAGATTGATATGAGTCACTTCGACTGCGTTGGAATCGAGGCTGGCGGGATCGACCGCGTAGCCATGGTTCTGCGAGGTGATTTCCACCTTGCCGGTGCGGAGATCCTTGACGGGATGATTCGCGCCGCGATGGCCGAACTTGAGCTTGAAGGTCTTGCCGCCGACCGAGCGCGCCAACAACTGATGTCCCAGGCAGATCCCGAACAGGGGTTTCCCCGCGGGCAAGAGCGCCTTGATGGTATCCACCGCGTAGTCCAGCACGGCGGGGTCGCCCGGGCCGTTCGACAAGAAGATCCCGTCGGGATTGCAGGCCAGGATTTCCTCGGCCTTGGCGTCGGCCGGGAAACGCAAAACCGTGGCGCCCTGGGTCTCGAGCTTGCGGAGGATATTGTACTTGGCGCCGTAATCGATGGCCGCGATGGTGAATTTCCGTTGGCGCTCGGGAGAGGGCCGGAAGCTCAAGGCGCTTTCGCGGCCATGCCATTCCTCCCGCTTGCCGATGGTCACCTGGCGAACGAAGTCGAACTCCCCGAAAGGCCGAACCGCCTTGGCCTTCGCCAGGGCCGTCGCGACGTCCACGTTCCCGACCATGATGACGCCGTTCTTGGCGCCGGTCTCGCGCAGGATGCGCGTCAAACGACGCGTATCGATCCCCATGATGCCGGGGATGCCGTTCTTCTTGAGGTACTCAGAGAGCGACCAGGGATGCTTATCCTTGGCTTCGTCGGCGCGCCAATTGGACGGGTATTCGCAACAGTTCTTGACCACCAATCCCGAGACCTGGATCTGCTTCGACTCCACGTCCTCGGGGTTGATGCCGTAATTGCCGATCTCCGGATAGGTCAAGGTGACGATCTGGCCGGCATAGGAAGGATCGGTGAGGATCTCCTGATAACCGGTCATGGAGGTGTTGAAGCAAACTTCCCCCGCGCCGTCCTTTTCGGCGCCGAAGGATTCCCCTTCGAAATAGTTCCCGTCTTCCAGGGCGAGAATGGCTTTCATGTTTTTCCTTCAGACCACTTCGATTCGGGGCGCCGAGAAGACCTGCGTCCGCTGGTCCGTGACCACGGCGTCCATGGTTTGATCGTGCGCGTCCAAAGGTAGGTTTTTCTCGGTGATTTGTACGTCGTAGGCCAGCCCGGCCTTAAAGCCCCGGAAGCCGGCGAGATAGCGATCCTAGAACCCCTTCCCTTTGCCCAAGCGGCCGCCCCGGAGGTCGAAGGCGAGCCCCGGGGCCAGGATCAGATCGGGCTTGGGAGGCTCGCCGGTACGGGCGGCGGGGACGGGTTCCCGAATTCCAAACCTCCCCTCGGCCAAGTCCTTCTCCAAATCCTTCACCGGCGCGAAGGCCATGGCGGCCTCCTTGCCTTCCCCATGGACATACGGCAGCAACAGGACCTTGCCTTCCGAAAGGATGCGGCGGAGCAGGGGTTCGGTATCGATCTCGGTGAGCTCGGATGCGAAGCAAGCCACCGTCCCGGCGTTCTTATAGGTTTGCCAATCGGCGACCCGGACGGCCAATGCCTCCGCGGCGCGCGCGCGATCCGTCGCCGGCAGCAGGGCGATCCGATCCTTGGCCCAACCCCGCAACGATGCCTTGTCCATGCCGACCTTCATCTGCTTTTCGATCGCTTCGGCTTCGATGGTGATGGTTTCCAGTTGGGCGCGCACCTGGGATTGGATTTCCAGGGCCTTGCGCTTGAACTTGCCGAACTCGCGCATGACCCGGCCCAACTCCTTGGGCTTGACCAGAACCACCGCCAGGGCCAGCACTACGCCCACTTCGCCGATGCCGAGGGAATCGAAAATCATGCGGTCTCCTCTTCCGCCTTCTTCTGCGCCACGGCCGCGATCCCGATGGAGATCAGGTAGAGCAGGCACAAAGGCACGGCCATCAGGCATTGCGAGACGGGATCAGGCCCGGGGGTCAAGAAGGCCGCCACCACGAAGATGAGCACGATGGCATAGCGGAAGAATCCCCACATGCCCTTGGCGGTGATGAGGCCCATGGAGGCGAGCACGTAGGAAACCACCGGGAGCTCGAAGATGAGCCCGAAGGCCAGCATGAACTGGCTCATGAATCCCATGAATTCGTCCTGGCGCCAGTTCTGCGCGATGGCGCCGTTGGTGTAGGTGGCCAGGAAGGCCAGGCCCGCCGGCAGCACGGCGAAATAGGCGAAGGCGGCTCCCACCCCGAACATGATGACGGACGATCCGAAGGCGATGGCGAATACCTTGCGTTCCTTTTGGAAAAGGCCCGGCGCCAGGAAGCGCCAAACGTGCCACATGGTCCAGGGGATGGAGATAATGACCCCCGAGATGAGGGACATCTTGATGCTGGTCATGAAGGTTTCCATCGGCGAGGTCGCGATGAATATCACCTTCAGATGTTGCTTGGTAAGCGGATAGGCCAAGGCCGCCCAGAGGCGCTCCCAATAGCCGTAGCAAACGGAGGCCGCGATGCCCACGCCGATCATGATGCGGATCAGGCGGGAGCGGAGCTCCGTGATATGATCCCAGAATGTGGTTTCGGGCGCCAACGTTGGGGAAGCGGGGAAAGAGGGAAGGACCCGGCGGGGAGCCGGCGCCCGTCAGGTCTTCGGCTTGTCCTGGGTGTCCGGATTCGCGAGGGGTTTGACTTCGGCCTTGGCTTCTTCTTCGCCGGCCATGGAGGATTTGAAATCGCGGATGCCTTTGCCGAGGCCCTTGGCGATTTCTGGGATCTTCTTCCCGCCGAAAAGCAGGATGACGATCAGGAAAATGATGAGAAGTTCCATGGGACCAAGTCGACCGAACATTGTAACCTCCGGGTGACCCGCAGAGCGGCGCCTACGGAAGTATACTAAATGCCCGCCAGGCATGTCTGCCAGGGGAATCCGGCGCCAAAATGCCGTCGGGGGATTTTGGCAAATTAGCGGCGAGCAACCGCTAATGGTTTACCGAATCGCCATCGGAGTTAATCGCATGAACTCCGATGGGTCCCTTTTTTAATCCGGCTTCGCGTCCTCGGGCTTGAGCCAGGGTTCCAAAAGCAAATCCTCCTGCCATTTCATCCATTTCGCGGCGGCGATCATTTTCGGCCGGGAGGTGCAGCCGGTCAGGGCCACGGCGGTCAGGGTGGACTTGGTGGCGAGCAGGGAGGGATCCATTTGCAATTCGGCGGCGATCCTGTCCCGCACTTCCTTCAAGCGTCCGAGCACGGCCGAACTCGGGCTGACTACGGGCTTGCGCGGCGGGCGCAGGGGTTGCGGCCACGCGGCTTCGGGCGAATCCAAGGCCTGCCGGAAGGCATCCAGGAAGCCGGCCTTGATCTCCGGATTGAGGCGCGAGGGGAGGGAGGGTACCTGCTCCGGTTCCCCCGAGGGCGGCACGGCCATCGCGAAGCGGAGCAAGATATCCGACGGCAGGATTTTATAACTGGGCAGATCGGTTTTCTGCGCGATGAAGTCGCGATACTTCCATAGCGACTGCAGGGCCGCCAATTGCCGGGGATAAAGCTTGGAAGAGCCGTCGATCCGCCACGTGTTCTCCAGATCCACTTCCTTCGATTTGGCCGTGGCCTTCACCAGTTCGCGGCAGGTTTCCACGTGCCAATCCAAGCGCTGCTTCGCCGTTAGCTCATCGGTGAGCGCTTGATGCAGGCCCGGGAGGAAGAAGGTGTCCTGGGCGCCGTACTGGAGCATAAGCGGCGGCAACGGGCGCTGCGACCAATCCGCTTTTTGCTGATCCTTCTTCAGCGTGACGCCGAAGAAGGCATGTACCAAGGCCGCCAGACCGAAAGCGGGCTTGCCCAACAATTGCGCCGCCAACATGGTATCGAAAATCCTGTAGGGGCGGAAGCCATGCTGCTGGTAGAGCATGCGCAAATCGTAATCGGCGCCGTGAAGGACGAGGATCTTTTCCGAGAGCGCCGCGAGGAACCCGTCCAGCTTAATGTCCCCATTCAGCGGATCCACCAGATAGCAGGTCTCGCCGACCAGGATCTGGATGAGGCAGATCTTGGCGAAATAGTGGTGCATGCTGTCGGCTTCGAGGTCGAGGTATACCGTCTCGACTCCGCGCATGGCCTTGATCAGTTTGCCTAGGCCCACGTCGGTATCGACGTATTCGATGGGAAAGCTGGGTTGGGCGAGGAGGTTGGGTTCGGTCAATGGATGCAGCGCTTTGCGGAAAGGGGAGGGCGGAAGATATATCTCGCCGACGGATAAGGGGTTATGTGATTTTCCATGATTCGGCTTCAAACATGAAATTAGAAAAAAGTGCTACTTTTGGGTTCTCGCGAAATGGCGATGGCGCCGATGGGCGCGGATTCGCTCGGCAAACAAAGGGTACTCATGGCTTTACGGGCTTTAACGGGCATCAAACCTACGGGAGAACCCCATGTGGGCAATTGGCTGGGAGCCATCAAACCCGCCCTGGCTTTGGCTTCCACATACGAAACCTATTACTTCATCGCCGATTACCATGCGCTCAACGCCGTCTACGATCCGGAAGCCTTGCGCAAGCATACCTACTCCATCGCCGCGACCTATCTGGCCTTCGGACTTGATCCGGAGAAATCGGTCTTTTACCGTCAAAGCGAGATTCCGGAGGTCTTCGAACTGTCCTGGATCCTGGCCTGCTTCGCGGGCAAGGGGCTGATGAACCGGGCGCATTCGTACAAGGACGCGGTTGCCAAGAACGTCGACGCCCAAAAGGATCCGGATCATAACATCAACATGGGCTTGTATACCTACCCCATCCTGATGGCCGCCGATATCCTGATTTTCTCCGCCCATGTGGTGCCCGTGGGCGCCGATCAGAAGCAACACGTGGAAATCGCCCGCGACATCGCCGAGCGCATCAACCACAATTACGAGTCGGAACTGTTCACCTTGCCCCAGCCGAAAATCGAAGAGCAGGTGAAAACCATCGTCGGGCTGGACGGACGCAAGATGAGCAAGAGCTACGGGAACACCATCCCGCTCTTCCTCGAGGAGAAGGCGCTGCAGAAGCGCATCAATCAGATCGTCACCAATAGCCAAGAGCCCACGGAGCCGAAAGATCCGGAGCAAAGCCATATCTTCGCGCTGCATCGGCTGTTGCTTTCCGATTCCGAAACCCAGGCCCTACGCGCTAAATACCAGGCCGGGGGCATGGGCTGGGGCCAGGCCAAGAAGGATTATTTCGAAGCCTTGAACGCCCAGCTCAAGGGCCCGCGCGAGGAATACCGCCGCTGGATGGCGGATCCCGCCGCCCTGCAGGCCGTGCTGGCGAAAGGCCGGGACCGGGCCCGCGCCGCGGCTTCGGTATTTTTGGATCGTATTAGATCTACCATCGGCATCGCGCCGCGCTGACGCGGCCGGTTGCCTCGAGCTTGGAGGATTCCCATGAGTTTCGTGCTACCTACCGGCGCCCATGCGCCCGCATTCGATCTGCCCGGCTCCGATGGACGCCGCCATGGCTTTCCGGACATCCAGGGCCGCAACGGCGCCTTGATATTCTTCACCTGCAACCACTGCCCGTACGTGGTCGGCAGCGAAGACCGCATGAAGGCGCTCTTCGATCGCATCCAGCCCATGGGGATTTCCATGGTGGCCGTCCATTCCAACGAAACCAAGGATCATCCTAGCGACAGCTGGGACGCCGTCCTGATCCGGATGCGGGAAAAGGGATTCCGTTGGCTGTCCCTCCACGATGAGGAACAACTGGTGGCCAAGGCCTTCGGGGCCGAGCGCACCCCGCATTATTTCCTATTCGGCAAGGACGGGCGGCTCGCGTATTCGGGCCGGCAGGACAACAGCCCGCGGGACGCCTCCAAGGCGGAGACCCATGAACTCGACGATGCCATCGCGGACATGCTGGCCGGACGTCCCATCGCCGTGGAACGCACCGATGCCATCGGTTGCAACATCAAATGGTGGGACAAGGAAAAGCATTGGATGCCGGGCGATGCCTGCGACTTGGATTACTTGTACCAGCGCGGGACGGCCGATAAGGCCTGACAAGTCCGCCCTTGGGCGGCGGAGAGCGGAACATGCCGGAGCGCAAGCATCCTTATCGCGTCCGCATGGAAGCGAACCCGGAAAACCGGTTCGAATCCATGCGGGTGGAGTGGGAGGACGGGGTCGAACTGCCCCAGGCGCTGCGCATCCATAAGGAAATCGCCCGCAGCATCGTCTCCGAAAACGACAGCCCCGACATCCCCTTCCGCTACAGCGTGAATCCCTACCGGGGTTGCGCTCATGCCTGCGCCTACTGCTATGCCCGACCGAGCCATGAGTACCTGGGGCTCGGGGCCGGCACCGATTTCGATACGCAGATCTACGCCAAGATCAACGCGGCGGAGCTGCTTCGGAAGAAGCTGGCTTCCGGGAATTGGGAGCGGGAGCCCATAACCTTCTCCGGCGTTACCGACTGTTATCAACCGGCCGAAAGCCAACTCAAGTTGACCCGCGCTTGCCTGGAGGTCTGCCTGGAATTCCGGCAGCCGGTCTCGCTCATCACCAAATCGACCTTGGTGCTGCGCGATTTGGATCTGCTAACCGAGCTTAGCAAGGCCGCCGGGGTGGGCGTGGTATTGTCCATCCCGTTCGCCGATGACGCCACGGCGCGCCTGGTCGAGCCCTTCGCGGCGCCGCCCTCCCTCCGATTCAAGGCATTGGAAAAAATGAGCTCAGCCGGCCTGCGCACCGGCATCTCCCTGGGGCCCATCATTCCGGGCCTCAACGATAGCGATATCCCGGCCTTGCTGGCGCGGGCCAAGGCGGCGGGAGCCGCATTCGCTTTCTACGTCATGCTGCGGCTTCCGGGGGCGACCCGGGAAGTGTTCCTGGAGCGCATCCGCGAGAAGCTGCCGGAGCGCGCGGGCAAAATCGAGCATCACGTACGCGAAGTGCGCGGTGGCGGGCTTTATGATACGGAATGGGGCGCGCGCATGTCGGGGACGGGGAACATGGCCGACATGGTCGACAAGCTTTTCCGCATCCACGCGCGTAAATGCGGTTTGGAGGCGGGTGAGTCGTTGGAACGCCTGAAGCTCCCCGCGGCGCCGCAGGCGCCCACGATACTTAAATCCCCCAAGGCCGGGTCCGCCCAATTGGATCTGTTCTCCGCTTGAAACCTCATCCGCCAAGGCCCCCATGCTGAAGAATTCCAAGGTCATTTCCTTCATCGCCACCGCTAGGTCCCAAGACGCCAAAGCCTTCTATAAGGACGTGTTGCGGCTGCCGCTGCGCTCCGAGGACAAATTCGCCATCGTCTTCGATCTCGGCCAGGGTACCTTGCGGGTTACTCCCGTCGAGGCGCTGGTACCCGCGCCTTTCACGGTATTGGGATGGGAAGTGGACGATATCCGGAAAGAAGCCAAGGTACTGAACGAGTTCGGAGTGGTCTTCGAGAAATTCCCCGGCTTGGTACAAGACAAGGCGGGCGTATGGTCGGCTCCGGGCGGGGCCAAGGTGGCTTGGTTCAAGGATCCGGATGGCAACATCCTTTCCCTGACCCAGCCCGCCGGTTAGGACGGGCCGGGCGGCTTACGGAAGCAGTAAGCGCGGTATTCCCACAGGCCCTTGCGGAAGGTCAGGTACTGGTAATAGGTAGCGTAGGCGTTACCCAACTTCTCGAGGCTGGTTAGCTTCAAGCGGGCCAGCGCCCAGCGGACGGGGATGAAGAGCAGGCCGAAGCGGAAGATGGCGCGCGCATGGGGCATGACGTCGCGGGATATGTCCTCCGAATGCGCGACGGAGAACCCGGCATCCTTGGCCCAAGTCTCGATTTCGGGAGCGGTGCATAGATGGGGAACGGCCCATCCCGCCAGGAAGGCGGCATAAGACTTCGCCATGGCCCGGTTTTGAGGGGCTTGCGTCCGGAAGCCGTCCGCGATCACCAAGCGGCCTCCCGGCTTGAGAAGACCGAACATCCCGGCGATCCAGGCCCGCTTGTCCACCGCATGATCGAAGGATTCCAGCGCCCATATCGCGTCGAAGGACCCGGGCCTGAACGCGGGGGAATGGAAATCGTTGGCGGCGAAGCGCGCTTTCCCGGATCCGGAAGACGGGACGCCTTTGGCCGCGAACCCCCGGGCCAACCGGGCCTGGGCCTCCATCAAGGTAATCCCCGTGCAATCCAACCCCAGTTCCCGCGCCAGGAAGATGGAGGAGCCGCCCACTCCGCAGCCGGCATCCAGCAATCGTTCCCCGGCGTTCAGGCCCGCCAATCCGGCCAGATAGCGGACCATGTGCTCGGTCGGGTTGCCGCCGCGGGGCAAATCCCGATCGAATCCGTAGTGCATATGATGATGCCAATCGGCCTGGTAATACTTGAGGTAGTCCTCGGTGGCGGCGGCGTAATAGCGGCGCACCCGATCTTTAAGGGCTCGTTCGTTGAGAGGTTGCTTGTCCAACCCCCGCTCCTCAACGGCGGAAGACGTCGCATCGGTCATTGCGCCTGGATCAGGCATGCGTATGCCCTTCCGCCGCCGCGGCGATGCGCGCCAGCCCTTCCCGGAAAGCCGTCTCCGGAGTCAACAAGCTTGCGACCAGGGGCCATTCCCTTCCCAATCCGAATAATGCGCCCGGATGGGTATGCACATGGAAGCGTCGCAGCAGGTCGAGGGCGAAGGCCTCCGAGTCCAATGGGGTACCGACGTGTAGCAAAAGGTACCAGCCTGCCTGGGGATGGTTCGCGCTGTAAAGTTGGGTACGGGAACCTACCGTCCATTCCCAGGAAGCCTTGAGGTTCGACCGCAAGCGTTGGGCGATCGCGGACTGGATGGGCCGCGCGAGGGCGAGCAGATCCCTGGCCGCGGCTTGCACCGGCGTATTCACGGAGAGGAAGGAGTCGGCGATGAACTCCAGGCGCTCCAGGGCGGCGTTCACGAGTTCGCGTTTGCCCGCCGCGTGGATCCAGCCCAGCTTCATTTGCGGCAGGCCGAGCATTTTGGAGAACCCGTTCAAGGTGAAGACCAGGGGTCCTTCCGATTCCAGCGGCAGGAAAACCGCGTCATCGGCCAGCACGTAGTCGCAGAACACTTCGTCGACGATCAGGGCCAGCCCGTATTCATCGGCCAGCGCGAGATAGGCTGCCAGGGCCCTGGCATCCAGAACATGCCCGGTGGGATTGTTGGGATTCACCAGGATGAGGGCCTTGGTCCGGGTGGAGATCAGATTGCGCAGCCTATCGAAATCGGGTTCCCAATAACCGCTCCGACCGGGATTGGGGGAAAGGGGATACCGCATAAGGGATATCCTCTCCAAATCGGCGAGGTCATCGAAGAGAGGGTAACTGGGCGAAGGCACCAGCACTTCGTCGCCGGGCTCGCAGAGCAATTTGAATAGCCAGCCATATGCTTCCGAAGTGCTCGCCGTCAGGACCAAGCGGTCGGGATCGCAGGGCCGTCCCCGGCCGTGGAGGTACTTGGCCACCGCATGGCGCGCCTCCGGCATCCCCCGCGGATTAGGATGGTATTCCATAACCTCGGGCCGGGACAGGAGCGCGGGAATCCCGGGAGGATAATGGATGCCGGCTACGGTAGGATTGGAAAGGGTGAGATCAAGCAGGCCGATTCCGGCGGCCTCCAGGCCCAGTTTGGCTTCCCAATGGGGATTGAGCCCGCCCGGGTCGGCCGAGAACCTGCCTGAGAACATGGCCGGTTAAACGCTCTTGGCGGACTTGGCCGTCGAGGCGACGGGAAAATATCCCAGGCCGCGGAGGTTTTCGGTGATCCGCGCGGAGGAGTGGGACTGGTTGAGGGAATAGAGATGGATACCGGCGATGCCGTTACGCAGCAGATCGTCGCATTGCCGGGTCGCGAATTCCACCCCGCGCGCCTGGACGGCGGCCGCGTCTCCGGTTCCCAAATGGGATACCAGCGAGTCGGGAATCACGCAACCCGATAGCTCCCGGAAGCGCGTGATCTGCCCCAGGTTGAGAACCGGCATGATGCCGGCCACGAAAGGGAAGCGGACGCCCGCAGCCGCGCACTTATCCCGGAAGCGGTAGAAGTTTTCGTTATCGAAGAACATTTGGCTGATCGTGAATTGGGCCCCGTTGTCCTGCTTAAGCTTCAGGTAATCGATATCCGATTCCAGGCTGCCCGCTTCCACGTGCTTCTCGGGGTAGTGGGCGCAGGCGATGTTTAAGCCGAACCGGCCATTGATGAATCGGATCAGATCCGAGGCATGCGCGAAGCCGTCGGGATGGGGCTTGAAGGCGGCATCGCCTTTAGGCGGATCGCCGCGCAGGGCCAGGACGTTCCGGATGCCCGCCGTCTCTAGGGTGGCGAGGATGCCGGCCAACTCCTCCCGGGAGTGGCCGACGCAAGTGAGATGCGCGACCGATTCGATGCCCAGTTCGTTTTGGATACGCCCGACCAGATCCACGGTCTTGGTGCGCGTGGAACCGCCTGCGCCATAGGTAACGGATATGTAGTCGGGGGCGAGCTTGGAGAGTTCGCCTAAGGTTCCGTATAAGGTGCCCCAGCCCGCGGGATTCTTGGGAGGGAAGAGTTCGTAGGAAAGCGTTGGGACGCCGGCGTGCAGTTTTTCGAGCAGGGCCATATGGGGTTGAATTCTAGCAATTCCGTGACGGCCGCGGCGCTTGCCTAGGCATATCCCTTCGGCTCGGAGATGCCGTTAGCACGTGTTCGATGAGGATGATACCAGAGACTCGTTCCCTCCCGAAAACGGAAATTGGATGCCTGATTTTGTACCTTCTAGCTCATGAAAAAAGCGGTATTCGCGGGTGCGGTTCTCTTTTCCGGAGCCTTGGCGGCCATCAACAATCTCCTCAGCGGCCACTCCGTCGCGTGGTTCGGTTCGCCCGAGGTGCTTCCCAAACCCGAAGGCTGGCCCACCCTGACGGTGGCCGAGGGCCTCAAGGCCGGGATCAAGGTGGCTTTACACGATTTCCGGGCGCATCAAGGCGCGATACTGGCAGGATTGGCCATCATATTAGTGGCCATGGTCTACCTGAACCGATCCCGTAAGGCGGGAGTAGGTCCCATGCTCCGGACGGTCCTGCGCTTGGGGCTCGGTAGCATGTTCTTGATAGCCGCTTACCCCAAGTTCTCCGACCCCAAAGGCTTCGCCACCTTGGTGGCGCAATACCAATTACTGCCTGCCTTCGCCGTCGATGCCTTCTCCATATGGCTGCCCGCTTTCGAGATCACGGTAGGCCTGGGGCTAATCCTCACTCTCTGGGAACAGGAATTCGCCCTCCTGATCGGCGTACTCTTGGTGATGTTCATCGTCGCTTTGGGGCAAGCGTTACTGCGCAATCTCGGCATCGCCTGCGGTTGCTTCGATATCGAGGGCGCCACGGACGCGGGGGAGTCCTGGTTCTCCCTGGTACGCGATCTGGTCCTGCTTCTACCGGTGGCCTGGATGATCCTAACGGGCGGCCGCCGCTACATCCATTGGGGCAGGAACCGCTAAAGCCGGCGAACCTAGCGGGGCGGAACCCCCCGTTGCGATGCCCCCGGGCGGACGGGGAAAGCGCGCGACCGGCGGTATATTCCTACAAGGGCCCGCAGACTAGGGCGGGCGGGAATCCGGTTTATCGTTCCGCCGGGAGGATCCGAACTGAGCTATTTACCGTTACGGCATGCGGCCATTGGCCTGCTTGCCTTGGCCACGTCCTCCCGTGCCTTTGACCTATTCCTATCCGCTTCCGAAGGCTATACCCATTACGATGCCAAGGATTTCAATCGCGTTCTCCTTCTCATGGAGAAGACCACCAAGGAAAAGGGATTCAATCCGTACGACGTACGCCAGTTCAACGGGCATCCCCAGAACGCCCTGGTATTGGGCGCGAAGCAAGGGCCTTGGAGCCTTGGGTTGGAAGCGGAATTCTGGGTGGAAACCTTCGGGCAAAGCGAAGTCCCCTTCGATCTGGAAGAGGCGGAACGTAATTACCGCGTGACTTGCGCGGACTTGCGCGACCCCAATTATAAGCCATCCAGTTTGTACGGTTGTATCGAGGCGCAAGAGGTCTTCGACTTCCTTCCCATTACCTTGCAATTATCTTACTCGCGCCAGCCCTGGCGATGGCTGAGGGTGGGCGCGGGTTATGGGTTAGGCGTGCTCGCGGGTTCGGCCCATATCGAAATGACGGCCAAGTACTACGGCGCCGGCGCCGCTCCCGATGATCATATCCGTTTCGATATCTGGCCCGGCATCAACCCCGTGCAGAAGGCGTTCCTCGATCTGGAATACCTGCCGACCTTCGCCAGCTGGGTGGGACTCGACTGGCGCACCGGTTGGCGCATTTCCAACGTGCAGGGGCTGACCTTGCGGAACCAGCAGGGAGACTCGAAAATCTTCAAAAGCGTATTCCCGGACGCCAACAACGGGGCGCACATGTACTTCGAATCCTTCACGGCCAATCCCGATGATGATAAGATCTACGTAGGCACCGAAGAGCAGGCGAAGGCCAAGGCCCAAGCGGCGCCCAATACCCGCTTCCATCTCGTGAACGGGGATTTCACCGGCTGGTTCGTGGCCCTGAAGCTCAATTTCTATTGGAGGGACATATGACCCCGGTCCGCAACCGCAAAGATCCCATCCATGCCGTGGCGATCAAGGCCGGGGTGGCGTTGGCCCTGGCATTACTGGCCATCGCCTGCTCCAAGGTCCAGTCGGATTTCGGCAGCACCGGCGCGGTAGTCCCCAAAGACACCGTGGCCCTCTCGGCCGCTTCTCCTGCCGATACCTTACGAATGGCCACCTTGAACATGTGCGTCGGCTTTCCCGTGTCGCAACTGGTCTTCACCGACATGGCCGTGCCCGAAACCGCGTACGCGGCCCTTACCAAGCTCTACGACCGCTATCTCCAGACGCGGGCCAAGGATCGCATGAAAGGGATGGCGCACGCTATCGACTCCCTGCATCTCGACGTCGTCGGCCTCCAGGAAGTGCTTTACTTCAAGCGCAATGGCGTGCTGATCGACGACTACCTCCAGGAATTGGTCGATTCCATCAAGGCCGATGGAGGCCCGGCCTATATCGTCTATCCGATCCCGCTCAACGATACGGTTCTCACCGGGAGCAAGGGCGACAGTTCCATCCGCATCGATTTCCATGAAGGCAACGCTCTGCTCATCAATCCCGCCTTCAATATCCTTGAGAAGGACAGCCTGCGGTATTTCAACGTCTTCCGGTTATCATCGGACAATCCCACCGAATCCATCCGCGCCCTGGGGTACGCGAAATTCCGAACCCCCAAAGGCGTCACCTGGCAGGTCTATACCACCCATCTCGAAGTCTTCGAGGACGTGAGCAGCAATCAAGCGGCGGAGCTGGTGAAATTCCAGCAAGCCGAGCAAGTAAAAGATTCCAGAGGAAAGACTGCCGTGGCGCAGGTGGTGCTGGGCGATTTCAACATCGATCCGGGAAGCGGCGCCCACCGCATCCTCACGGACGCCGGATTTTCGGATACCTACGATTCCACCGTGGAAGCCGACGGTAGTTCTTGCTGCGTGGCGTCCAGCGCGCTCTGGGATACCACGGCCGGCTGGTCCACCCGGCGCATCGATTTCATCATGGCGCGCCATTGGGTCAAGACCGTGGAACATGCTACCGCCCTGCACGGCCCTTTCACCGCCGGGAATGGAACGCGGCTGTTAGCCACCGATCATCGCATGGTGCGGGCGGTGCTGGTGGCGCAGTGACATCCGATCCGGGGGAAGATGCGGAAGGATTATTCGATCCCATCCGCAAGCGCCGGGTGGCCGCCACCCCGGAAGAACGGGTTCGTCAGGCGGTGATCCGTTATCTCGTGGATACGGTAGGCGTGCCGGCGAATCTCATCGGAGTGGAGTTTTCCCTGGCGAATTTGGAACCGGGCAACTTCCATCGCGTGGACGTGGTGGCCTGGCGGCCGGGGGAAGGCCAGCTTGCCCCATGGCTACTGGTGGAATGCAAAGAGCCTGGGTGTCGCATCGACGATGATGTGGCCTGGCAGGCGGCCGGATATCTGAAACGGATTCCCTGCCGCTACGTGATGTTGACGAACGGAAAGGTTACGCGCGTGCTTGAGCGCGAGGGAGAAGGATACGTGATAACGGCTGGGCTGCCGTACTTTCCTCCATCCCATCCCTGAAAACCCGAGGGATGCTTTCCGATCGTTATTCCAGGTAAGTATACCCGTACAACCCCGACCGATAAATAGCCAAGAACTCCTTGCCTTCCTGCAAGCTGATTTTGCCTTCCTTCACCGAGGACGACACCCACGATTCCATGGTGCGCACCAGGTTCTTGTCGCTGAACTGCACGTAGTCCAGCACGTCGGCGACGGACTCGCCATCGATCACTTGCGCTATGGAGTAGCCCTGTTTGTCGGGGTTGACGGTGATGTGGACGGCGTTGGTGTCGCCGAACAGGTTGTGCAGATCGCCCAGGATCTCCTGGTAGGCGCCGACCAGATAGACCGCGACGCAATAGTTTTCGTCCTGCTTCGGCGTGTGCAGCGGGACGCTGCGGGAAAAATCCCCCTGGCCGATGAAGTGATCGATCTTCCCGTCCGAATCGCAGGTGATGTCCTGCAAGGTCACCTGCTGCCCGGGCTCTTCGTCCAGGCGCTGGATGGGCATGATGGGGAAGATCTGATCGAAGGCCCAGGAATCCGGCAGGGATTGGAAGAGCGAGAAGTTGCAAAAATACTTTTCGGACAAGAGCATGGGCACGCCCTGGAGCTCGATAGGCGGATGCTTCATCTGGCGTGAGAGGTTGACCGCCTTCTGGGCGATCGACCAGAACAGCCGCTCCGCCAAGGCACGCGTCTTGAGATCGACCATCCCCAGGTTGAATGCATCGAGAACCTCTTCGCGGTTCTGGATGGCGTCATGCCAGGCTTCCAGCATATTGTGGGAGGCGAAGTTCTTGTAGATGTTGTGGATGTCCTTGAGAACGTCCGGCGCCTTGGCATCGATGACGTGAACCTGCTCGTCCCAGAACGGGGGCCGGGCCACTTCGAGGACGTTGAAGACCAGCACCGAATGATGCGCCGTCAGAGCGCGACCGGACTCCGCGATTACGTTGGGGTGGGGCAGGCCGTGCTTGTTGGAGACCTCGCACAGGGTATAGATGACGTCGTTGGCGTATTCCTGGATGGAATAGTTCACGCTGCTGTTGCCGGTGGAACGCGAGCCGTCGTAGTCCACGCCCAGGCCGCCGCCCACGTCCACGAACTCGATCTTGCAGCCCGTATTCTGGATCTGCACGAAGAACTGCGCGATTTCCTTCAGGCCGGATTTGATCTTGCGGATGTTGGTGATTTGGCTGCCCAGATGGAAATGGACCAGGCGGATGTAATGCATGATCCCTTCTTCGCGCGCGTAGTCCAGGGCTTCGAGCAACTCGGAGGAATTGAGGCCGAACTTGCTCTGATCGCCGCCCGAGTCTTCCCACTTGCCGCTGCCCGAGGTGGCCAGCTTGATGCGGATGCCCACGTTCGGGGTCACGTTGAGGCGCAGGGCCATGTTCTTGATCAGCTTCAGCTCATTCAGCTTCTCAACCACCACGAAGATCTTCTTGCCCATCTTCTGGGCCAGGAGCGCCAGTTCGATGAACTCTTCGTCCTTGTAACCGTTGCAGATGATGAGGGACTCGGGATTGTCCATGATGGCCAGCACCGCATGCAACTCGGGCTTGGAACCGGCTTCCAGGCCGATGTTGAACTTCTTGCCGTGGCGGACGATTTCCTCCAGCACCGGGCGCTGCTGGTTCACCTTGATGGGGTAGACGTTGTAGTACTGGCCCTTATAGCCGTATTCCTTGGCGGCCGCGTCGAAGCACTTGGAGATTTGCTCGATGCGATCGTCCAGGATATCGGGGAAGCGTACCAGCACGGGGAGGCCCACGTCGCGGAAGCGGAGCTCGTCGATGATCTCCTTGAGATCGATCTCCGGGCCTTCGGCGCGCTCCGGGCTGACCGTGGCATGGCCCTTGTCGTTGATGCCGAAATAGCCGACGCCCCAGCCGTTGACGTTATAGAGTTCCTTGCTGTCCTCGATCCGCCACTTGCGCATCCCGTTCATCGTCCTCGCCTTGCCCAGGTACCCGTTCGCCGCACCCGTTCCAGGCGCGGCGCGAAAGCGGGAAATTTACAATATGCGCCCGGGGATGGCAGGGTTTCGGGGCTGTTGCGGGGTGCGCTATTCCAACCCGTCGATCAACTCGCGGTGAAGCCTGTCGGCTACTTCCCAACCGGGAAGGGCTTCGCGGGCCGGAAGGGGCTTTTGCTTCAGCCAAGCCGCCAGGCGTTCCCAACCGCGGTTCCCGCCATAGCCGATGCGGAGGATGTTAACCGGCGATCCGTAAATACGGTTCGCGCGCAATCTCGGCTCCTTGGCATTCCGAGGGGCGAAGTCCTTTTGCATTCGCAGGACCGGATGCCAGAGCAGCTCATTCAGGGGTTCGCGCAATGCCGGCGCCTCCGGCCAGGCGTCGATAGCCCGATCCAAGGTTTCCAGTCGCCCCATGCGACGTTGGCGATAGAGTAAATCATCGCCTTTCCAGTTCCAGTCGTCTTCCGGAGGCCCGACCAGGTAAGCAGCCGGCCCGCGCATATCCGCAAGCAGTTCCAATCGGTTGAAAGCGGCGCAGCCGAAAAGCTTGGGTAGACCGAGCAGGAGCTTCCCCGGGAAAAGGCGGAAATCGGGCGCGGGGGATTCCGGCACGATCGCCAGAGGCTGAAACAAGAATAGCCGGGAGCCGGATTGCGAAGACCCGTCCTCGACCCCGTCCATCCGGCAACCCGGAAGCAGGCTACGCATCAGTTCGGGCAATCCCGCCAGCAGCCAGGCATGTGGGTCCGTCGGGGGAGTCCCGGAGATCGGAGAGGGCATGGCGCGCATCACCCAGTCCGGGTCCAAGGGCGGCCCGCCGCCCGGTCCATGGTTGATGAGCTGGAAGAGGCGATCGACGCGAACGCTCTTGCCCTCTAGGAATGCCTCCAGATCCGCGAGGACGGACCAGAAGTAGGGAACCGGGAGCTTGGCGCGGCCTTCCCACAGATAACGCAGGAAATTCTTTTGCGGCAAGGGGCCGCGGAACAAGGTGAAGGGATGGCGCGACCAGAATTCCAGTACCTCCTTGCGCGGAAGCTCGGTTAACAGTGCGGCGTGCAACGCTTTCAATAAATCGGCGCGCATCCAGGCTTGGGTCGAGAAGCGGAGATGAAGCGCGGGACTTTCCATGGATCCCCTTTTGATGCGGATGGGTGCGGATAGGGACGCGAATAGCTCGGAGGTTTCCTACAAGAAACATGAAAATAGTTTCCCGTAGGAAACTCGGCGAGGAGATTTTTCCCTAGTTTTCATGCCGCTCTGCACCTCGCACAAAATGTGCGCGCAGGCTCCGTCGCAGCATGAACCTCGATCCCTTCCAGAGCCTAGGCCAATCGATTAAACGGCAAATCGCCGCG
This sequence comes from Fibrobacterota bacterium, assembly GCA_019509785.1. NCBI lineage: Bacteria > Pseudomonadati > Fibrobacterota > Fibrobacterota bacterium. The sequence goes on from JAEKLQ010000054.1 coordinate 41,027, forward strand.
AAGGGCTATGCGACCGTGGAGGTCTTCGCCCATGAGCACGCCATCCCCAAAGGCACCCTGAGCAAAATCGTGAACGGGAAGGTGGACGCAAAGGTTTCCACCTTGCTGCGCATTTCCCAGGCGCTGGAGATCAGCATCTCCGAATTCTTCCCGACGCATCCCATGCCGGAAAGCTGGGTGATGGAACGGCCGTCAGCGGCCTACCGGGCCGGGAAGAAAAAGCGCCGCGGTTAGCGAGAGTCCGCTAAGGTTCCAATACGTCGTTGAGGAAGCGGTTGAAAGGGACCAGCGCCTTGAAGGCCGCCGCTGCCTCTTTGACGAACGCGGGCTTTAGCAAATCGGCATCCTTGAGGGTTTTCATCGCCAGGAAATCCTTGTGCTTCAGCAATTCGATGTGGGGATGTTCCGGGGGATATCCCTGTGGGGCCTTCTTCAAGGTTTCGCCCGACATGGATCCGAATTGCTTCTTGAAGGCGGCTGCGTTGATGACCCCGCGGAAGAATTTCCCGTCCTCGGCGATGGCTTCCCGGATCGCTTTAAGCCAAGCGGCTTCGGGACGGTAGGCCCCTCCGCCGAGAAAGCAATTCCCGGGTTCCAGATGGAGATAGTATCCGGCCTTTTGCTGGAATTTCTTTTCCGCCACCCCGATATGCGCGCCCATGTTGGTCTTGTAAGGGGACTTGTCCTTCGAGAAGCGGGCGTCGCGGAAAATACGGAAGGTGCATTTCGCGGGATCGATATGCTCGATCGATTTGTCGAAGGCGGAAATCGCGCGGATCACTTCCCCGACCAGGGTTTCGAAATCCGCCTTCGCCGCCAGATAGCGCTCCTTATGGGCCTGGAACCAATCCCGATCGTTGTGCTTCTTCAAATCGATCAGGAACGCGAAAGTGGATTTGGACAACATGGGGACCTCCGGCGGAAAAGGTAGTTCCGGAATGGAAGCGAAACATCCTTTCATCGGATCGGAGCGGGGCGGAAACCGGGATCGAATACGATGGCCGTAATTTACCGGCAACCCTAAAGGAGGATCCCATGACGAAGATGAACACCGCGGCCGCCGCTTGCGGCGCCGCCCTCATCGCCTGCATTGCCGGCAAGCCCGGGTACGCCCACGACGAAAGGGAATGGGGCATGTCGCGCGAACGCGGACATGGCTACGAGGTGCAGGTCGGCGTGCGCCCGTACTACCTGATCAACAATATGGATGAGGGGCCTCTCAAGAAAAAGCTGCAATCTTGCGAGGACGATGAAAACCATGTCACCGGATTTTCCATCGGGCACCGTGGGGGCGGAACCCTCATGTTCCCCGAAGAGACCAAGGAATCGTACGAGGCGGGCGCGCGCATGGGAGCCGGCGTCCTGGAATGCGACGTCACCTTCACCAAGGACCAGGAACTGGTGTGCCGGCACGATCAATGCGATCTCGCCACCACCACCAACGTCCTTACCATTCCGGCCTTGGCTTCCAAGTGCAGCGAGACCTTCAGCCCTTACGACCCGGCCACCGGCAGGCCGGCCTCGGCGAAGTGCTGTACCAGCGATTTTACCTTGGCCGAGTTCAAGTCCTTGTGCGGGAAGATGGACGGATTCAATCCCAAGGCCTCCACCCCGCAGGAGTTCCAGCAAGGAACGCCTGCCTTCCGTACCGATATGTACGCGACCTGCGGAACCGTGCTGAGCCATAAGGAAAGCATCCGCCTGATCGACAGCTTGGGCCGGAACTTCACGCCCGAGGTGAAGACTCCGGTGGTGAAGATGCCGTTCCAAGGAACCTTCACCCAGGAAAAATTCGCCCAGAAGATGATCGACGAATATAAGGAAATGCGCATCGATCCCAAGCGGGTTTTCGCGCAATCCTTCCTGTACGACGACATCAAGTACTTCATTCGGTATGAGCCCAAATTCGGAAAGCAGGCGGTATTCCTCGATGCCCTGGTGGACTCCGCCGACGGATACAACCGTAGCCTGGCGCGCTTGCCCTCGTTGGTGAAGGATGGCGTGCGCATCGTGGCCCCGCCGACCTGGGTGCTGGTGAAACTGGATGCCAACGGCAAAATCGTACCCTCGGAATGGGCCATGAAGGCCAAGTCGCTGGGCTTGGACATCATCACTTGGACCTTGGAACGGTCCGGTCCCTTGGCCACCGGAGGCGGCTATTACTACCAGTCGTTGGCTCCCGCAATCAATAACGATGGCGATGAGTTCGCGATGTTGGACGTGCTGGCCCGCAAGGTGGGCATTCTCGGGGTGTTCTCGGATTGGGCGGGAACCGTGACGTACTATGCAAATTGCATGGGATTGAAATAACGGATGTCCCTGAAACGCGTCGCTTCGGGGTGGCAAGGCCCCGGAGTGCGGCGTGCGATTAGGGCGCGTGGATCGAAGCGATAAAGGCGCAACCCATCGCCATTAATATGAAAGGTAAGCGCCGGTAAGCAGCGGAATACGGCAGCGCTTCCCGCTGGAAACGCCCTGCAAGCCCGCAATGGAGGGGTTTCCAGGGCGTTGCATCTTGGAGGTGCGGAACCGGATTCGGGCAAGGCGGAGTAAAATACCAGCGAAGGATCCGGAATATCCTACTCAGGCATGGATCCCTGCGGTTACTTTATCGGAGACTTCCGCATGGGGTTTCCATGACCCGTTTCCTCATATGCACCCTGTTGGCCGCCATGGCTCTCTCCGCCGAACCGCCGCCGCCTTTATTTTCTTTCGCGGCCGATTCGCTTACCGCGACGGTCACCCGTATCGGCGGGAAAGCGCCCGACCAAACGGATTCTCTTCTCCGCGCACTTCCATGCGATTCCGCGGCGGACACGGTCGCCTCCGGGCCGGTCGCCTGGTTCGAAGTGGAAGTGAATGACACAAGGGCCGGAACCGATGTCCGCTTCCCCGTGGACGAGCGTGCTTTGCGCCGTGGATTGCGAATCGTCTGCCAGGAGAAGGGAGCGCCGTCCCCCGTCCATGTCGCTACCGTGCTCAGGGCCATGGCATCCAAGATGCGTGTGCGCATGCGCCCACCCTCGGCGGGGAGCGGTAAATGACGGCGGCGTACCGGAGGGACTTAGTGGTCGCCCTACTCTTCGCGGTCCTCCTGGCGGTCCCGGCTTCGGTCCGGGCTTTCTCTTATCCGGCGCTGGACACGACGTCCCATTGGACCTTGCAGGATTGGGGGGCCGATGCCGAATTGGGCTTCCACGTCCGGGGCGCCTCCAAGCGGGTATGGACCGCTCCGGGCCAGGCGGAGGAAAAGACCGTGTTCTACGACCTCGCCTGCGTCGGCGTGGAGTTTGACGGGACCCGTTACCCGTTGGGTCCTCTGCAATTCCAAGGGCAGTTCGAAGGCGATGGGTACATCGCCCGTTACGGTTTCTTCCAGGTTACCCCCGGGACCGAGATAGGCGCGATCCTGTATCTCTACGACGACGGCAAATTCCGGTTCACGGGGTTCCTATCGGGAGCGGACGTGGGATTAATCGGATCCTGGCGGATGATAGTGCGGGCCGACTACGATATGGCCGGGTCGGGGAATGATCTCGCCGAATTCGCCTGGTCGGGAGCTTCGGAGGGACGTTCCTTAAGCCCGCCGCAATACCCGGACCGGGAAGCGGCCGACGGCGAGCTGGATTTCGTTCCCGGCGGCCCGGCCTATTGGGCGGCTTCCGCGCACGAGATCACGGTCGCATATCCCGCCATGCCGCCTGCCACGGACCATGGCGTCGAGAACGCCGGCTTCGCCCGCCTCTTCGACGGCGACCACCCCCGTTTCGGCCTGGTGCTCTGGGGGGACGCCGCCACCTCGGTGACGGCGACCTTCAAGGCCTACTCCGCGTACGACGGCAATCCGGAACCCGCTCCGGACGTTTCCGAAATCCTCCAGATCACCGATGAGACCGCCGATTACCCGCGCTACGCCGTGGCGGGGCGGGACCAGATGATTTTCCTGTCCCTGGGCGCGGCGGGCCCGTGGAACGCCTGCGAGTTGTCGGGCAAGCTTTTCCAACGCCCGGCATCCCGGCCCTTGGCGGTTACGGTGCGGCAGCACCCTCCGGAGTACATGGGGGGATGGTCATTCGATCCGGACAGTCCCCTGCGTGTTACGGGGGACGGCGCCCGCACCTTCCGTAACGCCTTGGCCGACCTGGCCGGGCCCGATGACCTGACGTTGAACCGCAGCGGCGATAACGGCATTCTCTACCTTCCCTTCGACGGCTACGCCGATCCGGGTCAAGCCGTGACCGAGGCCCAATTGCATGACCTGATGACGGCCACGCGGGATTACGGGACCGCTTCCCTGGAAAACGTACGCGATTGGCGGCTGGATCTTTTCGTGGTGGATTGGACCCTGCAAGGCGAGCCGGACGTATGGGAGGCGATGTTCGATTACGGGGACGCCGACGGCAACGGGATTTCCCGGGAAGGGGCCGCCGTATTCTGGCCGGCGCTGGACGGGCGCGGGGAGGATTGGCGCGGCCGCCAAGCGGTCTTGAGCGCGCTCCATGGCGTCGGTTTGGCCTTGAACATGCATCCATCCTGGGGCGCATGCCCCAGCGCCGGTTTCTGCTGGAACGATGCTTCGGCTTGCGGCGGGGTCCGGTGCGGCGATGCTTGTCCTTCCGGCGTTTCGGGATGCCGTTATGAGGCCTACGATTGCGCCCGGGAATGCTCGGACGGCAGCATCATGAGCCTTACGGACGTCGATCACAACACCCTCCGGTTCAATTCCTCGCCCGCCGCCGGCTCGGCGCACTCCGAACTGGACTGGTACCAGCTCGCGCCGGAGGCCTGGGCCAAGCCCGGCCGCTTCGGCATCGGGCCCGTTTCCGGCCCCATGCCCTCCTTCTACGCGGAGTAGGCGCCCATGCCCTTCGCTTTCGGCCCCCGGGCGGTTTTCTGCCTGACCCTGGCTTGCATGGCGGTACGTGCCGCCGCGGGCTATCCCTTCGCCTTGCATCCGGAACACGCGCGTTACCTCCTGGGCGAACCCGTCTATTTGCGCATGGACGGCGCGCATGGCCGCCCGCCCACGCTGGAAGAGGGAACGACCATTTTGGTCATCCGCGCTCCGGACGGCGGCGAACACCTCTACCGTCCGCCGCTCCGTTTCCGGTCGCGTCCCGGCGCCGACGGGCCGGGCGCGGTTCCGGGCCTGCGCTATGCCCGCCTGATCGCCGAGGGTGGGGGATGGGTTTTCCCGCGGCCCGGGCGATACGTGCTTCGCCTACGCGCTCCCGCGGAAGCCGGGGCTAGGGGAGAGCGCGCCGCGGCTCCAGGGTTCTCGAAGGAAGCGGAGGCGTTGTCCGATACGGTTTCCGTGGAAATCGCCGCGCCTTCCGCTCCGGAGGACAAGCGCGCTTTTGAAATCCTGTCCCGGGCCCCGGGGGAATATGCTTTGGCGGTCTATCTCGAAGGCGGCGACCAGTTACGCTCGGGCATGGACGTGATCCGCGAACTGGCCGCTTTACCCAATCGGAATGCGAACCAGAACGCGAACGGATACGAGCGCGTGGCCGCCTTCGTGCTCTGCTCGGATTGGGGACAGGATTTCCGAGCCCGCTCCGGGGGCGAGGGGCGCCCCATGGATCTGGGCAAGGCCTTGGCCTTCGCGCATTGGGATAAAGGCGGAGGCGTTTATCTGCCTTTGCGTACGGCTTTCCGGATGCGCGCCGCCATCGCCCTACGGTCCGCACGCGACCCTACGGATCCGGATTTGGCCTCCGCGCGTGCGCGTTTGAGCGCTTTTGAGGATTCCCTGACCGCCGATGAGCGGTCCATCCTCGCTTCCTTCTAGTCCTTTTCCGCTTACCAGATACTTCCCGGAATGGATTTCCAAGATTGGGATAGGTCTCGAAAATGCCATTAAACATTGGACTTTCAGGCATTTATCCCGCTTAAATCCGCTTACTTTAGGTAAGCGGTTTTTGGAAATACTCGTTGTAGCCCGGGGACCGGAATAATACAGTTGCGACAGGTCGATGCCATGACGGAAATCTACGCCTACACCGATTACCGAACCTTCCTGAAAGACCTCATGGAAGAGCGGAAGAAGGAAAGCCCGGTCTTTTCGCATCGCGCCGTGCTGGCCAAAATGGGAATCAGTTCCACGGGATTCCTGGCCAACGTGATTTCCGGCCGGAAGAACCTGACTCCGGGCCAGGCCCAGAAGTTGGCCGCGGTGCTGAAGCTGCGCGCGGCCGAGGCGCGCTACTTCGAATGCCTGGTGCTTTTCACCCAGGCGCGGTCCCTCGAGGAGAAGAACGCCCAGCTCAAGCGCCTGGTGGCCAACCAACGCGTGGAGACGCGGGCCCTCACGCGTAAGCAACTCAATCTCTTCTCGCGCTGGCATTACGTGGTCCTGCGCGAGATGCTGTACTTCCATCGCATCAAGGACGATTACCGCAAGGCCGCGCGCATGCTGATGCCGCCCATTCCCTCCGAGGAGGCCGAGCGCGCGATCGGCGAGTTGGAAGCCTTGGAGCTCATCGAACGGGATAAGGACGGGATATTTCGGCAGAAGGATGCGGCGGTCACGACCGGGAACGAGATCCGCTCCTTGCAGGTCGCCAATTTCCAGATGGACATGATCGATCTGGCCAAGGCGGCCCTCGACCATATGCCGACAACCGAACGGGACATCTCATGCATGACCTTGACCCTGTCGATGGAAAGCTTCGATCAGGTCAAGTCCGAAATCCAAGCCTTCCGCAAGCGCCTTTCCGCCATCGCCGTGGCGGATGCCAAATCGGATCAGGTATTCCAGTGCAACGTCCAGTTCTTCCCCGTAACCCGCAAGGAGGGGACGGTATGACCGCGTTGAATCCAAGGCGCGGGATCCGGTGCGCGGTTCCGGCGGCCGGCGCGTGGCGATGGGTGAAGTTCCTGCTGATCGCGCTGGCGGCAATCCTGTTCGGCTGCCTCCCCGGGGGCGACCGCGTGGCGGGGAGTTCCACCGAAGCGGGTAATGCCGGTGGCAAGTTGTCCTTGGCCAACGGCGGTCCGGCTGCCGACGTGGAAGTGGCCCTGGTTGCGCGCGGCTTCCGGTCCGATACGGCGGTGTCGACGGGGCCCGGGAATCTGCCCGGCGCATACTACCGTACCCGCACCGGTCCGGATGGGCGCTATGCCTTCGGCCAGGTGATACCTGGCGATTATCGGGTAATGGCCATCGCGGGCGGTGTGGGAGCGACGATCGATTCGGTGGCGGTTCGGGGGGGCGATACGGCCTTCGCTGATCGCGTCCTCAAGCCCTTGGGCGGGATCCGGGGCATCGCCAAGTTGATCGGCGGGATCGCTCCGACCCATATTTGGGTTGGATGCCGGGCCACCCTTAAACCCGTTCGGCTTGCCGACTCCTCGGGGCATTTCGGCGTGGATTCCCTGCCGGAAGGCGAATACGACCTGGAACCGTTCTGCACCGCTTGCCGGCAACCCTCGAAGAGGTTCCGGATACGGGTGGGTGCGGGCCGGGATACGCTTATGGCCGATACCCTTAAACTTTACCCCGATTATTTCCAATCCTTTCCGGCCGCCGATTCCTTCACGGTACGCCCGGCCGACCTGCCTTTCGTGATCGGGGGGAAAACCCATAGGGGCGATGAAGATTCCGTTACGCCGATCGCGGCGAAATGGACCTGGGATGGAACGCCCGTCGCGGGCAAGGACGAGCCGGCCGTTGGGGTCGGCGGGATCGGAGGGACGCAAATCCAGGTGGATTCATCCTTCTTTACGGGCCGTACGGTGGGCGAGCTGCGCCTGGAACTACGCTATCGCGATACCACGGTCGTCCGTCAATGGCGCATCTCCTTCGATGCGGAGCCATGGATCTGGGCCATGCGGCTGGTGCGAGCGGGAGCGGTCACCAAGTTGACGGCCGGGGATCATCCCGTTTGGCGCATCAGCATCCTGGATACCTTGACGCCGAAGGCGGAAGACGTCGCGTTCTGGGGCCTCGCACTTTCGGATACGGGCCGCGCTCCTTACGGCGATGTGGAACTGGTGGTGGAATCGAAGGACCAGACGCTTCTGGAAAACGCGGCGCCGGGCCAGCTCACCTTCGTACTGGTTCCGGACGCGCGCCATGGGGGACGGGTCTTCCGGCCGCGCATCGACGAACGACTGATCGATTTCGCCAACATCCGCTGGCTGGATCGCGGCCGGTTGGGTTTCGCCGGCGACCTGGAGCCGCATATGCTGCCCGGCGTCCTGCAAGTTGATCGTCTCCGGGAAGGCGGCACGTCGCAACGATATTCCATAGACCGTAACGGGAAGGTTACGGAAACGATGAAGTTACCTAGCCTGGAGGGAACATCCGGGGTACCGGATCCCGATTCCCTGCTGCTTTATTACCGCCGCGCTCCCGCGGGATCGGCCTTCGTCTGGAACGCTCCCCTTAGGGCCTCCGAAAAGGCCTGGGCGGTGGATGCGCAGGGCCGGGCCTGGGCCATGGATTTGCCCGCGGCCGCCTTGGCCGAGTTGAAAGCGCTATTGGCGCCTATGGCCGGGGATCCGCCCGCCTTGCCCGATGACGATTCCCTTCCGGCCGACCGCCCATTGGCCTATGCCTGGTCCGGCGGCCGCGGACGCGTGGCGGATGCGGAAACCGATACCCTGATGGGAGCCATCGCATCCTGGTTTGCGAAGGCGCCGCTTTCCGATACCCCCGCATTCGGGCTGCCGGATTCGCTCCCCTTCCGCTACCTGGCCTTCCATGCCGACTCCACGGGTTTCCATTACACCGGGGATACCTTGATCTTGGAACGCGATTCCGCGGATACGACGCGATTCCGGGAATACCTGTCGACCGGATCCCCCGGCCGGGCGGCCGATTCTTCGGTCCTGGCATATTCACTCCGCATCATTGGCGACAGTCTGATCGCTTCCACGGATCAGGGTTTCAAATCCCATCTGTTCGGCAAGCTCGGAACCCGCACGGACTTGTTCGCGCTTATCGGCATGCCGTCCGTTGCGCCCGGTACGCTACTCGGACTGCCGGTTTCCCCGGGTCAAACTCCTATACTCGTAGGCATCTGGGAGGGCGAACATGTCGTGGGGAACCGGATTCTGGCTTCGCCGGGCCTCAAGCTGGTGGGGAGTAATCCGCTTCAGCAAGGCTCCCGGGAGGCTGGTTACCTGTATACCGCTTCGGGCGGTCTGGAGAGCGAATGGGGTTTCGCGAATAATGAGGCTTCGGCCGACGGTTGGATCAAGGAATGAGATTGGAAGCCAAGGAAAGGTCGTTATGAACAATTTACCCATCAACCCGGAATCCGCCGAAGGCGTTCCGGTCGCTTCTTCCGATGCGCCGGGTTGGCTCCCCGGCCCGCAAGCCCGCTCCATACTCGTGGTCGAAGACGATCCCCTGATCCGGCGGCTGTTGGTCAGCGTGCTTTCCGCCGCAGGTTACCGCATCGAATCGGTCGCCGACGGCTCCTTGGCCCTGCGCATACTGGAGGACGAATTCGAGATCGATTTGGTCCTGACCGATCTTTCCATGCCCGGCATTTGCGGGACGGCGGTGGCGGAGTACCTCGCGGAAAACCGGCCCAAGGTAAAGGTCATCTGCATGTCCGGCGATCCCGATCCCCATGATCCGGCTTTGGCTACCCTCCTTCGTAAGCGATTGGCCGATTTCCTGCCCAAGCCTTTTACGCCCGCGCAATTGCTGCAACTGATCCGGAGGCGACTGGGGGAGTGACCCTGGATCGGCTTGCGAATCCGATATCGGTTGTGGTATCGTTCGGGCATGCATGAGGCAAGCGCTGGAAAAGCCGGGCAGGGATACGGGAACCCGGTTTGGGAAGATCTATTCCGGGTCCGCACCTGGGGCCAATACCCGTCCGAAGAATCCGTCCGCTTCGTAAAGCGGGCCCAATCGTGGGGACTCTCCGGGGATACGGCCTTGGACATCGGCGCGGGCCAAGGCGCTTGCGCCTGGATGCTCCTGCGCGAAGGCTTCCGGGTCACGGCCCTGGAAGGCGCCCCTTCCGGCGCGTCCCATATCCTCAAAACCACGCGCGCCTACGGCGCCCCGGTCGATCCGGAGGTCCTGGTCGCCGACATCGTGACGCCGGCCCGTTTCCTGGCGGGACGCCGCTTCGACCTGCTCTTGGATCATTACTCGTTGTGCTCCAATCCCAAGGCGTCCATCGCCAGCGCGTTCCGCGAATACCGCGGCCTGATCAAACCGGACGGATATTTCCTGACCTGCGGTTTCGGCAAGCGGACCATCAGTTATGGTAAAGGGACGCGGGTGGGGGAGGATTGCTACTCCGACATTCCCGAGGGATTGCCTTTGTCCGGCCGCGGCTGCTGCACCTTCTTCGACAAGGAAGGGGTTTCCGCGCTCTTGGCGGACGCCGGTTTCGCCGTCAAGCATATCGAGGCGATCATGCAGGAAGATGGCCGGGGCGGTTTGGAGAAGATCATCGTCTACGCGCGGCCGGTATGAAGGATTACGCTCGGGCTGGCGCCCCCGCGCTTCTTAGCGCGCCCGCGCTTCTTAGCGCGCCCATTTCTGCAGGATGAAGAATTTCAGGTAGCGCCCTTCCGGGAAGGACAGATGGTAGGGATGATCCTGCGGTTGCTCCCGGCTTTCCAATACCTTGACCTGGCAACGGGCATTCACGCTGCTTTGGTGCAGGATCTTGATGAAGGTGCTTTGGTCCACGTGGGACGTGCACGAGGATGAAACCAGGATGCCGCCGTCGGGCAGTTTTTCCAACGCCTTGGAATTGATGGTGGTATAGGCCTTGATCGCATTGGTCAGCTGCTTTTTATTCTTGGCGAACGACGGCGGATCCAGGATGATGAAATCGAACTCCCCCGGTTCCAGGCCCTTCAGGAAATCGAATACGTCCTTGGCCAGGAAATCGCCCTCGTCCGCCGCGAATCCGTTCAAGGCGAAATTCCGCCGGCAATATTCCATCGCTGGCTTGGAAATGTCCACGCTCACCACGCGTTTCGCGGCCGAGGCCGCGTAGACCGAAAAGCCGCCGGTATAACTGAAGCAATTAGCCAGCTTTCGCCCTTTGCAATAGCGGACGATGGCTTGCCGGTTCTCGCGTTGATCCAGGAAGAAGCCGGTCTTCTGGCCTTCCTTGACGTGCACCAGGAACTTGAATCCCTGCTCTTCGATTTCCACCTCGGACACGTCTTCCCCGTAGAGAATGCCCACGGGCTTGTCCGTCATGCCTTCGGCCGCCCGGTTGGCCACGTCGCTTCGTTCCACGATGGCTCGTGGCGAGAACGCCTCGCGCAGGCCTTCGGTGACCAGTGGCTTCAGGTTGTCCATCCCCAAGGTATGGAACTGGGCCACCAGGACTCCGGCGTAATTGTCGACGATCAGGCCCGGGCATCCGTCGCTTTCCGCGAACACGGCCCGGTAGGCGTTGGTGCGTTTGGGGAGCCATTCCTCCTTGCGGCGGCGGAGCAGGCGGAAGCGCTCGGCGAAGAACCGGGCGTCGATCGATTCGTCGTTCAAGGAGAGGATGCGGATGGCGATATCGGTACGACCGCTATAATAACCGACGCCGAGGAATTGCTTCTGGACCATGATCCGGACCAGGCTGCCGTCCGGGCAATCCGGTTTCCGGTCCAAGGCGCCGGAAAAGATCCAAGGATGGCCGGACAAAATGTTTTTGGTCCGTTCGGGCCGGATTTGCGCGGTATAAAGTCGATGCATAGGGGGATTGCAAGGTAGAAATCCCTCCCGGGTTGCTTGGATGGACCCGGGCATCATATCATCCCTAAATGGATCCCCAAACCCCTTTTCCCGCCATCGCGGAGTGCCGGCGCATTTTCATCGGCGAAAGCGCCAATGCGGATCCCGAGCGCGAAAACGCCTTGCGAGCCTTAGGCTGGACCGTGGTCCGCGGGATCGGCTCGTCCCTCGATCCGGCCGCCTTCGACATCATCCTCTCGGGCAATCCGGAAAGCTTTCCCAGGGAATGGGCGCGGGACGCCGGCGTCGGCCGCCTATTGGCCGCCTGCGCCGACGGCCCTTCGAGCGCTTCGGGGTTGGAACCTTTTCCGATCCTGATCAGTTCCGATCCGAAGCGAGTAGAAGCATTGCGAAGCTCCGGCAGGGCGGTCCATTGGGTAGGGGCTTCGGGCGCGGGGCTTCTCGATGAAATCCTGGTTCGGCATTGGCGGTACTTGCGCCATCGCCTGCCCGCCGTGGATTGGTCGCGCATCTCCTACGGCCATACGGGAATCGGCCGCGAAGGCATCACCGGCGGCATGACGGAAGCCTGGAAAGACCAGGCCATCCCCCTGCGGCAGCGAGCCTTGGTGCAAGGCGAGCTTCGGGACATGTACGCGGGCCGCATCCCGCGGGTGTACCGGACCATGGCCGATGCCGTCCGTCCGTACGCGGCGGAAGGAATGGAACTCCTCGAAATCGGCTGCGCCAGCGGCTACTACTCGGAGATCCTGGAATACTTGCTGCCGTATCGGCTTCGTTACCAAGGCGCCGATTATAGCGAGGCCCTGATCGGCATGGCCCGGGACTTGTACCCGCAGACCCCCTTCCACGTGGCCGACGGCGCGGCGCTTCCGTTTCCGGATGGCCGCTTTCCGGTGGTGGTTTCCTCTTGCGTGCTGTTGCACGTGCCCAATTACCTGGAGCATATCCGGGAAACGATCCGGGTCTCCGGGCGGCTGGTCATCGCCCACCGTACCCCGGTGAGCCGCAATCGGCCCACCCAGTACTTGCGCAAGTTCGCCTATGGCGTGGAAACGGTGGAGCTGCTGTTCAATGAGAAGGAAGTCCTCGCGGCCTTCGCGGAGGGCGGCCTATCGCTGCGGGAGAGCATTGATGCGGGAAGCGATCCCGCCAAAGACGAGTACTGCTTTACCTACGTGTTCGAGAAGACGCCAGTGCAAGCGACGGCGACGGCGGCCGCGACGGGAGGCAAGGCTGTGCCCAAGGTTTATACGATTTCCCAGTTTACGCGGTTCAAGAACGGCAAACCCAATTCCCGGGGCGGGGCGGAAAAGCATTTCCACATGCTGGCCGAGGCTTGCGCCAAGGCCGGCTTCCCGTGCGAACAATTGGAAGTCGCCGATCCGCGTTTGCCCGCGCTGTTGGAGGATCCGGAAGCGATCTTCCTGGTCGATTCCTGGATGGGGGCCTTGGTCAAGCGCAGCCCCCGCGTACTTTCCTCCTGCATCAGCGTGTGGGCGGAAACCAACCTGGTCGCTTACGGAAATCCGCCCGACGATATGGCCATGCGCCAATTGGAATACTGGGGCCGGCCGACCACCACCGTAATCGCCCAGTGCGTCCTGAGCAAAATCCACCTGGAAAAATGGTCTCGTCATTTCGGCTATCCCATCACGCCCCATCTCCACGTGGTCCCGTTGGGGGTGGATACCGATCTCTACCATCCATCCGGGCGCGAACTCCCGCATCGCCTGGAGGATGCTCTGATCATCCATGCGGCGCCGCCGGGGAACCGCAAGAAGCGGCCCGACGTCTTCGAGCGCATGCGGGGCCGCTATCGCGTCGAGTGCCTGGATGCGGACATCGGCGAGGAACCGGAGAAATACCGTCGCGGCGACATCTTCGTGCACGTCCCTTATTCGGAGGACAATTGCTACTCGGTCATCGAGGCCATGGCCACCGGAATGGTCTGCGTGTTCTCGGATTGCGTGAATCCGGACAAGGATCAGCAAGTGGTGTTCGACAAGGGGATCGGTTACCTGCGGGGCGTTCCCTTCGCCGCCTACGTGAAGAGCGATGCTTCCCAGGAAGACATCGAGAAAGCCATCGCCTTGGCCTGGGAGAACCGAACCTACCTGATGCCGCGCGTCCTGGCGGTGAAGTATTACAACCTGGCCCAATGGGAAGCAGGCTGGCTGGACGCGATCCGAGCGGTGCTGGTCCGCACCGGTGGCAAGGCTCCGGAGAACCCGGAAGCGATGAAGGAAGCTTTAGTCGCGGAGGAAGAGGAAGTCGGGGATTGGGAGCCCTGGCAGCGCGCCGAACGGCTGGCGGCCAAGCTGGGAGCCGCCGAAACGTCCGCGCCGAAGAACCGACAGGCGAAAGCGCAATTGGCCATCGCCTGGCGGAATCGCGCCGATATGGTCGCGGCCAAAGGGGGAGACGGCGTCGTCATCGAAGAGACGATGGCCGCGCTCAAGGCCATGGGCCATCGCGCCGACCTGCGCCTGGAGCCGACCCCGGACCTTTCCGCTTACGACATCGTCCACCTGAACAATATCAGCCGTTCCCAGGATACCTTGGAGCACTTGCGGCACGCCAAATCCCTGGGCAAGCCGACCGTCCTCACCTCGCTTTACGAGGATATGGATCGTTACCTGGTGCCGGCCATGAAAACGGATTTGCTTTTCCGTTATCTCACGACCAGGGGCAAGGTGGTGCCCCTGGAAGCCCTGTCGCAGCTGCGGGGATCCTTCGAACTCGACGCCCACCCCCTCTCCGATCCCTTCGCCCGCAGGCTCGGCATCGGGGATCCGGAAAGGCAGGGTGAGATCCTCCTCGGCGTCGACCTTATCCTGACATCCGGCAGCCAGGAAAGCGAATCCATCCGCGCGAAGTTCGGGAAAACCGCGCCCATCGCCGAAATGCGCTATGGCTTCAACCGGGCCTATCGCGAAGCCGACGGCCGCCTTTTCGCCGAACGCCATGGCTTGCGGGACTTCGTCCTATGCGTGGGGCGCCTAGAGCCCCGCAAGAACCAATGGCAATTGATCGAAATCTTCCGGAGCCTACCCCGGCAAACCTTGGTGCTGGTAGGCGTATTCTCCGACCCGTCCATGGAGCCGCTGATCAAGGCGTACGCGCCGACCAACGTGCGCTTCTTCCCGCGCTTGCCGTTGGAAGAACTGGCTTCGGCCTACGCCGCGGCCCGCCTCCATGTGCTGCCGAGCTGGTACGAGTTGCCGGGACTGGTCAGCCTGGAAGCCGCTGCGGCCGGATCCAGGGTGGCCAGCACCGATTGGGGCACTTCCCGCGATTACCTCGGCGAATACGCCTGGTACCTGCCGCCTGACGATCCCGTAGCCATGCGGCGGGTCATCCTCGAGGCCTTGGACTCGGCCCCGAAGCCCGGCCTCAAGGACCATGTCCTGAACGGTTTCGGTTGGGACAAGACCGCCCAGGCGGCCGTGGAAGCCTACCGGCGGGTTCTTGATCGCTGAACGCCCGACGTGCTTTATCGCCCGAAGCCATGCTAAGATTGCGTAACCCGCGTCTCCGAGGTGAGCCATGATCATGGAAGACATCGAACTGGTCCGTAAGCTCCATGCCAAATACCAATTCCGCGCGCCGGTCGTGGATTTGGGAGGGCTGGAGTCGCCCAACGTGGCGCAATACCAGATCTCCATGCGCAAGGCCCTGGAAGTGGATGCGGGCGGCCGGAAGGTGAAGGTGCCGCATCCCGAACAACGCGATCGTTACGTGCAAATCGAACGCCCGTGGTCCTTCCTCGATCCCTTGTACCGCGCCTTGAATCCCGAATACGGCCATCCGCCCATCGAGGAGCTGCCGCAAGGCTTCCCGGACCATTTCGGGATGGCCATCATGGTTTCCGTCTTCGAGCACGTGGAGAATCCTTACAAGGTTTCCGACGCGGTATACCGCATCCTCAAGCCCGGCGGCTACCTATTCAACTCCGCGCCCTTCCTATTCCCCTACCATCCTTCGCCCGAGGATAACTTCCGATATTCCCCGAAGGCGTTGGAACGCATCCATCGCGAAAGCGGATTCGAATACATCGAAGGCGGCTTCCACGCGGTATTCCGATCGTCGGATGGGATAGGGGACACTAATGCGGAACGGTACCTGGATCCGCAGGCGATGACCTTTTCCTACGCCTTGGTGCGCAAGCCGCTTTAATCGAAAACGGGTCCGCTTTCATGTTGCTGGCCGCGGTAAAAGCTCCGGCAACACGGAAGTAGGCCGGTTCAGCCGTTCTGCCAGGTGCTGTTCTCTTTGCCGATGTTCCGGATCACGTCCAGAGCCACGTTGAAGCGACCCGACAGCACCGGCGAGCGGGGATTGTCGATCATCAGGTACCAATCGAAGCGGCTGCATTTGCGGTTGGGGCCGGGGTTGCCGCGTTCTTCGAAAGGGCTTTCCGGGCCGCCGCGATGGGCCTCGTAGGGGACGATCCCCGCGTTCCAACCATAAAGCATGGTCATTGGATCGATCGAATACCAATAGCTCTTGAGGGCCATGAGGTGCTGGCCCGACAAGGTGAGCTTGATCATGAAATCCCCGTCCTGGCGCGTGACGGGATGATCGCTATGATCGTTCTTCCACCCCGAGACGAAGCAAACCTGCGGATAGCGCTGAAAGGCCTCCAGGCATTTGTCCAACCAGCCTTTGGAGTAGATCAAGTCGTCCTGGTGGTAACTTATGATGTCGCTTTTCAGGGATGCCCGTTGGTTGCGGGCCTCGCGTATGTAATAGGCATCCTTGGCCTTGATGAGGGCGATTCCCGAGTTGATGGATAACGTGATCCCGACCGATTCCTTGTGGCGCATCACGTAGTCGAACGGAAAGGCCCCGCTAACGTCCTCGCCGCCGTCCACGATCAGGTAGGTGCGCACCCGGGACAGATCGGTGTTGGCGAAGAAGCTTTCCAGGGACTTCAAGATGATGTCCTTACGGGTAGGCGTGCGGCAGGAGACGGTGAACAGGCAATCGATCATGGTTTTCCTCGCGGTCCGCTACGAACCCATTTTTGAGACTGGTTCTTAGGGTAGGCCATATTTCCCCAGGAATTGCGGCCGCGCGCGCGCCTTCGCCAGCAAGGGCGGGAAGGCGTCCGGCGGGATGCGGGCGTCCCGCGGCGATAGGGTCCCGAACAGGGTGTTGCTCAACTCGATCTCCAGCACCAGGCGGTCCGAAGTCGTCGGTACCTTGCCCTTATGCCATCCGCTGGTGTCCTCGACGAAGAGGGTGCCTTTGCCGCCGGTGATCTCCAGGAGATCTTCCTTCGGATAGAAGCGGGCCATGTCCTGGTCGGGGATGCGCTGATAACCCCGGGCCAGCAGTTCCCCCGGCTTACGGCCCGCGCGATGGGATCCCCTGACGAAGCAATGGGGGCCGGCTCCGGAGTCGACGTCGGTCAGGTACACGAACCATTTCAGCCATTGCACGCGCTCCAGATCGAAATGGTACATCTGGGCCGCTTCGGAACTCGCTTGCCGATCGAATACCGGGCTCCACCACATTTGCACGGCATCCAGATTGGGCTTGGCGCCGAAGTAGGCTTGCGAGATCTCGTAAAGGCCCTCATCCGCCATCATCCGTTGGATCGCCGGGACGCGGATCAGGTCCGCCTCCTTGAAGTCGTATAGATTGCCGCGGGCCGAGCCGGTGGGGAAGGGCGCCGATTCCTGATCCTTGGTTTTATCGTCCTTGCGGTAGCATGGCGCGGTCCGCGCGTAAGCCACGAGTTCATCCACCCATGCTTCCGGCAACTTCTGCCCGAAGATGTGGATGCCATCGCGCTTAAGGTTCCTGGCCACCGCCTCCACTTCGGATCCGCCGAAATGCCCGAAGGCGCTCCGGCAACCCTCGGAAGGATAGGGAGGATTGTACAAGCGGATCAGGAAGGCCATGAAAGCGTTTGAGAAGGCGTTGGTGGCGCAGAAGAAATGGACCATCTGGCCGTATGCGGGTTCGGCGTTCCGGCCGGTGGCGGCGTAGCGTATGCCGGCCCTGGCCAAGTCCTCCATCAGCCGGGCCGCATCCGGATGCGCGAATCCCTGCACTCCCAAAATCGGGCCCATGAGGGTTCCCAGCAACCCCAAGTTGCATAGGGCGTGGCCTTCCCGCGCGATCAAGGTTTCCCGGCTTTCGGATTCCGGCGCGCCGAATCCCAGAGACGGCTTCGGCGGGGGAAGCGGGAAACGGAAGTGCGAGCATAGGGCGGCGGCTTCCAGGACGACGGCGTCGGTGGACAAGGGTTTGGCTTGCCGTGAATCCGCCAGGAAGGCATGTCCGGGATAACGCCAGAGGACGCGTAGATCGGGGCTATCGGCCAAGCGCTCTTGGGGGAGGGATTTGGGGTCGGCTACCAGTTCCTGGAAAGACTCCAGGGCCCGGGAGGAACCTTGAGGTCCGGCGTACTCCGCCGAGCTCATATCGATGAAAGCCAGGTTGAAATCCCCCGGCGGCGCCTCGCCCGCCAACAGGAACAGCAGGTGTTTCCTAAGTCCGCGGCGCAGCGCCAGGGCGTCCGCTTCGGAGGCCGGGTCGGCCAATACGTTCGCGACCGGTCCGAGCAAGGCGAGCAGGGCGGGGCTCGCCTCGGGGCCGGGCGCATGCGAAAAGCATCGGGCCAAGGCGGCCAGGGCTTCGGCGCGCTTCCCTTCGCGTAGGCAGGCAGGGGCCAAGCGCAGATCCGCTTGCTGCGCGCCCGCGTAATCGGCCATGCGCCAACGGCACTCCCGTAAACGGGCCCATGGTTCGGAGGCATCCACGGTTTCCGCGTAGCGGCCAAGGGCCCAGGACTCGAGATCGGGGCTCCCGGCATGGGCGGCTTCGGCAAGCGCCGCGTGGAAGGTCCCTCCGGCCATGAGGGCGGGCGGGATATTCTCTTCGAAGAAGCGGATGGTTTCCGGAAAGCCGCGCCGTTGGCGCGTCATGGCTGAATGCAGCTCGCGGACCAAGGCGGAAATCTCCTCCCCTTTCGGGTCGGTCGATGGGGTCACGGCATGATCCTTCCGGAAAGAGGGGCTCTCCGATTATGCCAAACCGGGTCCCGGCGGAGCAAGGCGATTGCGCGCCTCGGGCCCGAAATCGGATACTTGGGCATGGAATTCAAAAACCTGAAGGTGCTCGTCACCGGCGCCGATGGATTCATCGGATCCCATCTCACCGAAGCCCTGACGGAAGCCGGCCATAAGGTGCGGGCGCTGGCCTATTACAACTCCTTCAACGGCTGGGGCTGGCTGGATCGATTGCCCAAGGCCGCCTTGGACTCCATCGAGGTGCGCACCGGCGACGTGCGGGACTTCCATTGCGTCAAGGACGCGATGCAGGGTTGCGATGCGGTCTTCCATCTGGCGGCGCTGATTTCCATCCCCTATTCCTACCAGGCGCCGGAAAGCTACGTCGATACCAACGTGAAAGGCACCTTGAACGTGCTGCAGGCGGCGCGCGAATTGAAGGTGAAGCGCGTGGTGCATACCTCCACCAGCGAGGTCTACGGGACGGCGCGTTACGTGCCCATCGACGAAAAGCACCCGTTGATCGGCCAATCGCCGTATTCGGCTTCGAAGATCGGGGCGGATCAGATGGCGGTGGCCTACCATGCGTCCTTCGGCGTCCCGGTATGCATCGTCCGGCCTTTCAATACCTACGGGCCGCGGCAATCGGCGCGCGCGGTCATCCCGACCATCATCACCCAGATCGCCGCGGGCGCCCGTCGCATCCGGCTGGGAGCCTTGGATACCACGCGGGACTTCAACTTCGTGGCCGACACGGTGGCCGGTTTCATCGCCGCGGCCGCCGCCGATGGGGCGGTGGGCGAGACGATCAACATCGGGAGCGGTTTCGAGGTTAGCATCCGGGATACCGCGGCTTTGATCGCGCGCTTGCTGAAAAAGGAAATCGAGATCGAGAACGATGCCGAGCGCATGCGGCCCGAAGCCAGCGAGGTGTTCCGGCTGCTTGCCGACAATTCCAAGGCCAGGGAACTGCTGGGCTGGTCACCCGCCTATGGCGGGCTGGACGGCTTCGAGCGGGGACTTACCAAGACTATCGCATGGTTCTCCCGGCCCGAAAACCTGGCCGCCTATAAGGCCGGGATTTACAACTTATGAGCGTGCCGGCCCCCGGGGCCGCCGCGCCCGGAACCGCTCCGGACGCGTCCGGCATCCTCGCCGCCGTTCGCCGGGCGACGGGACGCGAGCGCATTCCCGCATTGCACGAGCCTATCTTCCGGGGACGGGAATCGGAATACCTCCAGGACTGCCTGACGACCACTTTGGTTTCCTCGGTGGGCCCGTACGTGGATCGGTTCGAGGTCATGCTGGCCGAGATCACCGGCGCGGGGCGGGCGGTGGCGACCGTAAATGGCACGGCCGCCTTGCACGTTTGCCTACTGCTGGCGGGCGTACGTCCCGGGGACGAAGTCATCATCCCGACCCTTACCTTCGTGGCCACCGCCAACGCCGTTTCTTATTGCGGAGCGGTCCCCCATTTGGCCGATGCCAACTTCGACGATATGGGGATAGACGCCGCCGCGCTACGCGCCTACTTGGCGGGAGCGACGGAAATCCATCAAGGCGAATGCCGCAATCGGGGGACGGGGCGCCGCATCCGGGCCGTGGTTCCCATGCATACCTTCGGGCATCCCTCCGATCTGGATGCGTTGGCCGCGGTGTGCGCCGATTTCCGGTTGGTCTTGATCGAAGATGCGGCCGAGGCTCTCGGTTCGCGCTATCGCGGCCGCCACGTCGGCAACCACGGATCGATGTCGTCGCTCAGCTTCAACGGCAACAAAATCGTGACCACGGGCGGGGGCGGGGCCATTCTCACTAATGACCCCGAATTGGGACGGCAGGCCAAGCACATCACGACCACCGCCAAGCTTCCCCACCCATGGGCTTTCCGCCATGATCAGATCGGCTTCAATTACCGCATGCCCAACCTTAATGCCGCCCTGGGTTGCGCCCAACTGGAACGGCTTTCGGAATTCCTAGCCGCCAAGCGGTCCCTCGCGAAGGCCTATCGCGATGCCTTCGCCGGCATGCCCGGGCTCCGCTTCGTCGACGGGCCGGCGGGGACGGAAAGCAATTTCTGGCTCAACGCCATTATGCTCGACGAGGAGCAGGCAGGATTGCGCGACGTGATCCTGGAGTTGGCGATGGAGCATGGCGTCGCTATGCGTCCGGCCTGGGTCCCGATGCACCAGATGCCGATCTATGCCGCATGCCCGCGCATGGTTTTGCGGACCGCGGATAGCCTCGCGCGCCGTATCCTCAACTTGCCCAGCGGGGCCGGCTTGGGAACCGACTGAGCGCCATGGGTTGGTCGGTCCGCGAGGATTGGGATCCGCAAGGGGCGCCGGACATTTACTTCACGCGCGCCTATGCCGATCTTTATCGCACGTCGCATTCGCTTCCGCTTCTCTTCGAGTATGGCGAGGGGGGGAAGATTTTCCGGTTGCCCTACCTGGAGTCTTCGGTGCGGGCTTACCTTCCCGATGCCGATCCGACTTGGAAGGACATGGAAACCCCTTACGGATACGGGGGATGGTGGTCCACCAGCGCGGATTCCGCTTTCCTGGCCTCCGCCGGACGCGCCTTGGAATCGGCCTGCCGGGAACGCGGCATCATCGCCGCCTTCATCCGCTTCCATCCCTTGTTGGGGAACCATGAACCGGGGATCGGGTTCCGCGTGATCGCCGATCGCGAAACCGTGTGCATGGATTTGCAGGATACGGATCCGTGGCGGAACCAGGTTTCCCAGAAGAACCGGAACATGATCCGCAAAGCTGAAAAGGCCGGCGTAGCCTTCGAGGTCGACGAAGGCTTCGGGGAACTGGAGGCCTTCGCGGGGTTGTACGCAGCGACCATGGAGCGTCTGGAAGCGACGGCATCGTATCGATTCGACGCGGGCTATTTCACCGGCATGGCGAAGGCGTTGCGCGGGCATGGTTTCCTGGCGCATTGCCGCCACCAAGGCGCCATCGTCGCCTCCGCCGCCATCATGCACTGGGGGCCGTATGGCCATTACCATCTTTCGGGAAGCTTACGGGAAGCGCAGAGCTTGGCCCCCAACAATCTGCTGCTCTATCGCTGCGCCCTGGAATTGCAGGCGCGCGGTTGCCGGGTGTTCCACTTGGGCGGCGGCACGACGACGGATCCCGGGGATCCCTTGCTCAAGTTCAAGCAGGCCTTTTCCCCGGGCACGCGGCGTTTCCATTTCGGAATGCGCGTATTCGACGAATCGGCCTATGCGCGGGTGCGGGAGCTTTGGGCTTTGACGCATGACGGGAATGCGGGCGGGGCCCGCGTGCTGTTTTACAAGGAATGAGGGAGGAAGCTATGACCTTTCCTGCGCGAGGGGTATTCATCATCGCCGAAGCGGGCGTGAACCACAACGGGTCCTTGGATCTCGCGCTTCGCCTGGTAGACGCGGCCGCGGAAGCCGGCGCGGATGCGGTGAAATTCCAGACTTTCAAGACCGAGAAGATCCTGACCCGGTCCGCGCCTTCGGCGGCCTATCAGGAACGGAACGTTGGCGGCGGTAAAACGCAATTCGACATGATCAAGGAGCTGGAACTCTCCTACGCCGATTTCCGCCGCGTCCAGGACCATTGCGGCCGGCGCGGCATCCGCTTCTTATCCACCCCGGACGAAGAAGAGAGCTTGGACTTCCTGGATTCCATCGGCATGGATCTGATCAAGGTGGGCTCCGGCGAGGTGGAAAACGTTCCCTTCTTGCGGAAGGTGGGGGCCAAGCGCAAGGACGTGATCCTTTCGACCGGTATGTCGGACCTGGGCGAGGTGGAAAGGGCTTATCATACTTTGCTTGCGGCGGGCGCGAAATCGGTGGCCTTGCTGCATTGCACCACCAATTATCCTTGTCCAATGGACGAGGTGAACCTGAAGGCCATGCTGACCTTGAAGGGCGCTTTCAAAACGCGGGTGGGATATTCGGACCATACCGACGGGATAGAAGTGTCCCTGGCCGCGGTCGCCCTCGGGGCCCGCATCCTAGAGAAGCATTTCACCCTGGACAAGTCCATGCCCGGGCCCGATCACAAGGCCAGTCTGGACCTTTCCCAACTGAAGGAAATGGTGCGCTGCGCGCGCAACGTCGAGGGCTGCCTGGGCGACGGCGTCAAACGCCCGGCGGCAAGCGAACGGGAGATCGCCCCCGCGGTGAAGAAATCCATCGTCGCCAAGCGCGCTGTTTCCCGCGGCGAATCGTTCGGCGAGGAAAACCTGACCGTGAAGCGGGCGGGCGGAAAGGGCGTTTCGGCGGCCCATTGGGACCTGGTGCTGGGGCGTAAGGCGCAACGGGCTTATGCCGAGGATGAATGCATCGAACTGTAACCGGCCACCGCGTCCGCGATCCGGTCCATTTCCGCCTGGCCATACCGTTGATCGATATGGAATGCGAGGATTTCCCGGGAGAGCGCCGTCCCGCAGTCGCGCCAATGGATGGCGGGAAAAATCCCCAGGGCGAAGCAGCGATCCCGCAGGGCATCCCGGAGGCGGAAGCGCGCCATGGCATAGGCGTAATCCCCGGGCAAAGTCGTGATGCCCGTCGCGGATAATCGTTCCGCCAAGTAGGCATGATTCCGCCGGCGTATCGCCTGCATGGCTCCGAAATCGAGAAGTCCCAATCCCTCCATTTCCGATTCGTGGGCGTAGACGATGCCCGGGTCCCCTTGCAAGGCCGCTTCCGCCGTGCGATAGAGGTCGAGGTATTCCCGCTCCAAGAGGGGGTCCGGGGTCCCGGCATAAGCGTCCTTGGCGCGCGTGGCCTTTCGCTTGGCACGGAAATAAGCGCTCTCCCTTACCGAACCGGATAAGGAACCCCGCCGGGAATAAGCGATCGCCACTTCCAGGCGGGCGAACTTACGCAAGCTGTTGAATGCGGCTTCCCCCCGGAATTCCGCCACTTCGAGCGGCGCATGGACGAAATCTTCGATGAGGGCCGCGCCCGCTTGCGCCGCCAGGGCCGCCGCGCGATCGGCATGCGCCGCATTCCGGGCATTGAAGTGGAGGAAGAGCAGGGCATCGCCTTTTTCCAGGTTGCCCGGCAGGCCTTCCAGGTCATCGTACCGCACGGGCTCCCAGGCGCGTTCGGCTTTCTGGCGCGCGCGCGCGATACTATCCATGCAGAAATGCGACGGGACCCAGACCCGCTTGGGTCCGCCCAGGGAAGCCAGGATGGCCGCCAAGGCATCGGAACCGGTTTCGAAACAGGCGCGTTCCGCGCCGCCGATCCGAGCCGGGAAATAACGCTCGGCATCGCCTCCTTGCGCGTTTAGGAAAGGCGCATTGTCCCCATCGCGGAATTCACCGCCGATGTAGGCCGGGCGGTTCATCCCCGGAAAACGCTTTTCTTCAAGGCCAGTTTGGACGGATCGGCCGCGGCCAGGGCTTCCAGGATGCGGGGAACGGCATGCCCGTCCCCGTATAAATTGGGGAGGCCCTGGATCCGTTTCCGGAATGCGGGGGCCAAGGCCGCCGGCACCGCCGCCAGGACGGCCTCAGGATCGGCGGCGACGTGGATTACGTTGGCGTTGGCGAGACGGCCTTGCTGCCTTTTACCCACGTCCAGTACGGGCAAAGCGAAGGTTTGCGCCTCCACCAGGCCGCTGGAAGAGTTGCCCAACATGAGGGCCGCGTAGCGAAGCATGGAACGATACCGCTCGGACCCCAGGCTGGGGAGATAGGTAACGCGTGGGTTACCTAAGGCCAAACTCCCGGCGCGGGCGTTGATTTCCCGGCCCCCGGGATCGAAATTGGCGGCTGTGAAAAGCAGATGGTAGGGCGTGGCGTTCAGCAGGCTTTCGGCTACCGAGCCCACAAAATCCGGCGTAATGGCATTGGCGATGGTTTCCGGATGAAAGGTGGCCAAAATAACTTGGGCGTCGGACGGAATGCCCAGGCTCCGGAAAAGGTCGATCCGCGGCAGGCAGTTTCCGGATGCGAGTTCGTCCAAGCCGGGTTCCCCCGAGACCGTGATGCGCCATTCCTCCTCTCCCATGGCCAGCAGATTCCGCTTATAGGTTTCGGTGGCGGGGAAGTGGAGATGGGCCAGCTTGGTGAGGGCATGCCTCACCTGATTGTCGATGGCTCCTTCCGTGACGTCGCCGCCGGAAACATGCGCGATGGGCACATCCATCACCAAGGCCACGGCGGCGGCGGCGAGCAACTCATAGCGATCGCCAAGCAGAACCAATGCATCCGGCTTGGATTCCGCGAAGTACCGGCCCAGCTGATCGGAAAGCTTGGCCAAGGCGATAGCCTCCGGGGCGGGAACCGGATGGGAGGAGAGGAAGGGGATTTCCCGGGCGATGGCGAACCCATCCGCGCGGATGCCGTTCACCGTGTTTCCGAACTCGGAAAGCAAATGGGACCCGCCCACGAGAAGGCGAAGGTTAAAGCGCCTATCGCCGGCAAGCCCGTTGAGCAGGGGCCGCAACAAACCGTATTCCGAACGATTGGTGGTCAATACGGCGATGTTCTGGAGCATGGATATTCCGGTTGCCGATGTCGGAATCGGGTTTCCCGATTCTCGCGCATTATCCTCAGGTTTAGATCGCGGTCCAGCCGCCATCGACGACCAAGTTGTGCCCGGTAAGGTAGCTGGCCGCATCCGAAGCCAGAAACACGATGGCGCCTGCCAATTCCTCGGGCCGGCCCATGCGTCCCATGGGGCAGCGGGAAGCGTAGTTGCGCAGGAAACTTTCCGATTGGCCGTCCTCGATGCCTCCGGGGCTCAAGCTGTTGACGCGCACCCCGTGAGGGCCGTAGTAGGACGCCAGGTAGCGCGTAAAATTGATCAGGCCGCCCTTGATGGCGGAATAGGCGGCCGCATTGGTCAGGGGAGTCCCTTTGTACAAGTTGAAATCCGGCCCGACCATCCCGTAAATGGATCCCATGTTCAGGATCGACCCCGAGCGGCGCTTGCGCATGGCCTCGCCCACGATCTGGCAACACAGGAAGTAGCCGTTCATATGCATGTCGACGTTCTGGCGCCAGGATTCGGGCTTGATGTCCTCGAACAGCGCGCCCCAATCGGCGGTGCGGGGATAAGCGTTGTTCATCAGAAAGTCGATGCCTCCCTCGCGCTCGCAAAGATCGCGGGTCATGGCCGCGACGGAGCCGGGATCGGTGATGTCCAACGGAACGCATTCCACGCCTTCGAATCCGGGAGAGGCGATGACTGCTTTGGCCCGTTCCGTATCGAGTTCGGCGATGTACACCTTGGCGCCGTGGGCTCGCAAGGCGGAGACCGCTTGCCGTCCGATCAGGCCCGCCCCGCCGGTTACCACCGCCACTTTGCCGGTCAAATCGAAAAGCGATCCCATCATGGGTCGATCTTCCGAATATGCGGGGGGAGAGTCAAGCCGGCCGGGGGACGGCCGGCGTTTAACGGCCTGCTAAGCGGTCAACTTGCTGAGGGCGGCCTGGTAATCTTCGAGCTGCCCGATGTCCACCCAGGCGCCTTCGGTGATCGGGTAAACGCCGATCTTGTGGCCAAGATCCTTCGCCTTCTCGATCAGGTCGGTAAAATGGAAGAACGTCCCGTTGGGTACAAGGGCCAGCATGGCCGGGCTCACGATGTACATCCCCGTGTTGACCAGATGGTCGTACTCGGGTTTCTCGTGCAGGGTTTTAAGGGTCCCGCCTTTGTTCAGCTCTACCACGCCGTAAGGAATGCGCGAATGCTTCATCGAGCAAACCATGGTGATGGCGTTTTCGTTATGATGGTGGAAATCGAGCATGTCGCCGTAATCGGCGTCCACGAGGATATCGCAATTGGACACGAAAAAGTCGCGCAACAGCTTGCCTTTGAGCAAGGACAGCGACCCGGCGGTGCCGAGGGGCTTGTCCTCCAGGACGTAATGGATCTTCTGATCGCCGCCCGCTTCGTTGAAGTAGGCCTTGATCATGTTCGCCTTATAGTTAAGCGAAAGGAAGAATTCATCGGCCCCGAAGGACTGGAACCGATCCATGATATGCTCGAGGATGGGCTTGTCCCCGATGGGGATGAGGGGTTTGGGAAGGACCTTGGTGAAGGGGGCCAGACGCGTGCCGAAGCCGCCGGCGATGATCACGGTGGGAGTGCCCTTGGCCGACGACGTTTTTTTCTGCGCCTTCGCGGTTTCGCCGCGGATCAGCGATTGCCAGGTCACCACTTTCTTGATGACGCCGGCCCGATCGAGGATGGGAACGCAATTCACGCTGCGCTTCAGCATGACCAGCTTGATCCGCTCGCGGCTATCGGTTTCCGAGCATACGATGGGCTCGCGGTTCATGATCTTCGCCAGGGGATCGTTCAGGCTGCGATCCGCCAGCACCCAACGGCGCACGTCCCCGTCCGAAACCGATCCCAGGATTTTCCCTTCCGGATCGACGATGAACAGGATTTGGTGGCTGTTGACGTTGATTTTCTCCCAGCCGGACTTGATGGTCTTGTCCTTGAGGGAAACCAACTCTTCTAAGGCTTGTTCCAGATTGCTCTCCGCGGTAATCGCCGCATCCGCTTCCAGGGTGAGGGTGGCTTGCGCAGGTGCGGTATTCGGTTTCCAAATCATATTACCGGCCGGGTTGTGGCGTCCATCTGCATTGATTATCGACCCGTGCGCGGCCGATCTTGAGTACCACTTTCGCATTTCTTGGGACTTGAGGGGAATTGGAGGGTAAGCAGGGATATTTGAATCGGGTGGCCGCGAAATCGTATGATCCGGGGGAGGGATCGCGCAGCGCCGGTCCTTCGCCGCCGTTCACGCCTATCCGAGCAGGACCCATCGATGGAAAACGGATGTTACCTCTTTTTCACCCCGGAAGCCGGAGTGGTCCCCCATTTCACGGCCCAAGCCTTGATCGCCAAAATCCTCAAGGAGAAAGGATACCGGGTCCTTTTCGTCCGGTGCCACGGGCTTTATCCGCATTGCCCGGTAATGGACATGTACCTGCTGCCCCACGGCCAGGCCCGCGAGAACCAGGAAAAGGTCTGCGGTTCCTGCCTGCACGCTTCCACCAACGTCCTGGCCGCTTACGGGCTCGAGAGCGTTGACCTGAAGGATCATTTGCGCGTGGATATGATCGAACGCATCCATAACGCGTTGGAGGATACTCCCCCCGACTTAAGGGACTTCAAGTTCGACGGGATCCCTTTCGGCACGCTGACCGTCGTCGACCTGGTGCTGGCCACCAAGATCTCCGATTTCGTGGGCATGGACGATGCGATGCGGGAAGTCTGGATCCAGTACCTTTCCGGGGCCATGCTTTCCTATCTCCTCACCTTGGAACTCATCAAGGCATTTCCCGTCAAAGGGATCATCCATCACGAGGATTACGGCATCCTGATGGGCGCGCGCGTGGCCGGCTCCCGCATGGGCATCCCCTCCACCCATGTCGGATTCACCGGCCAGATGGGCGGCGATCGCCGAATCGTGGCGCTTATGCATAGGCCCGGGTCGGGCGAGGATCAGAAAGCCATGGTCAAATGGCCGGAATGGCGGGACCTGAGCCTGCCCCCGGAACGCGTTCGCGATCCCATGGATGATCTGCTCGGTCGATTCGGCTCCGTCTCCTCCCGCGTCTACTCGCCCAAGAAAACCATCGAGGGGAAGGATCTCTTCGCGGAACTGGCCATCCCGCCGGGAAAAAAGCTGATGGTCGCCTTCACCAGCAGCCTGGACGAACGCCTGGCCGTCGATTCGGTGGTGGACGCGCTGGAACTGCGGCAAGTGCATGGCGTGACCCAGCCCTGGCCCGACCAAATAGAATGGTTGAAGTCCTTGATCGCCTACGTCGGCCGCAAGGACGATGTCCACCTGGTCGTGCGCATCCATCCGCGCGAAGGCGCCAATAAGCGGGAAAGCCGCGTCTCCCAGCATCTCGGCCGACTCAAGGAAGCCTTCGACAAACCCTTCCCCAACGCGACCTTCGTTTGGCCGGGCATGGACGTTTCCAGCTATGATCTCGCCGAGTTGGCGGATATCGTCCTGACCGCCTGGACCACGCTGGGCCTGGAGGTAGGGCGGGTGGGGGTACCGGTTCTGGCCAGCACCTGGTCCCTTTCGCCGAAGCCCAAGGACGATTTCTACGTGTGGATGCCCACTCCCGAGGCCTATTTCGCCAAGTTGGAAGAGATGATTCCGGCCCCGCCGCGGTTGGAGTCGGTGTTGCATGGATTCCGGTGGCATTACATCGCCTACTTCGGGCACATGGTCGATTTCGGCGACATCATTCCCGCCCGGGATTTCCATGGGCTTCCGAAGTTCTTCATGCCCAATGCCGCGACCGACGTCGTGGACGTGATCGTGAACCGGCGGGACATGCTGGATATCAATCGCGAGCGTATCGAGAAGGCCATGGGCCAGGATTCACTGGCCGTCGAGCGGGCAGGCGTCCGGACCCAATTGCGGCGGGCCCTGCGCTTCTTGTTCACGGGCGAGGAAAATCCGCCCGACTATCGGCTACTCGTAGCCTGGACCGAGGATGCCCCGGAAAAATTCCTGCAGCGTTCCGGCCTGGGAAGCGTGCCTGCGGGCATGGCCTTGGTCTTGATCCACGGGAAGCGGATGCACTTCCTGGAAGCCGGCGCTTCCCGCACGCGCATTTCCGCCATGGGAAAACGCCTGGCGGTTCTCGCTTGCGATGCCGCTTATGGATGCCCGTACCCGCTCCCGGAAGAGGCGCGGACCGCGGCGGATGCGACGGAATTGGTCTCGGGATCTTCCCGGGCGACCGGGCCCAAAACGGGGTCCGAGCCCGAATCGCCATTCCAACGCGCGACCCGGCTCAAGGCGTCCGGGGACCATGCGGGGGCCCTGCAGGTGGTCGAGCAAGCCCTGGCCTCCGGCACGGCCACGCCCGAGCTTCTCAATTTGCGCGGCCATTTGGAATGCCTCGCGGGCAATCCCGCCGCGGGGGCCTCCTCGTTCGAACAGGTCGTTTCGCGTTGGCCGGGATTCGCCATGGCCCACAACAACCTGACCGTCCTGTATTGGCAGCAGGGAGATCGAAAACGGGCTTTGGAGCAATTGGCGCAGGGCCTCAAGGCCGATCCGTATTGCAAGGAATTGGTGGGAAACGCGATGCGGATGTTCAAGGATTTGGGCGAAGGCAGGCAAGCGCGTGCCATCGGGGAATACTACCTGAAAAAGCACCCGGCCGAATCGGCGTGGATGGAATCGGTTCTTAACGACCGGGACTGAACCCGGCCGCAGTCTTCACGCAGGAACGATCATCCGAGTCCGGACGATCGTTCATGCCCTGATGATCTTTTACATCCGGACGATGATCGGGTTGGCGGCGGGAGTTCCCTCGGCGAGGCGATCGGCGTGGCGCTTGGCCACGTTGCCGTAGAGTTCCGCCAGGGACTCTTCCAGGTTGACGACGTAGTGGTTCTTCCTGGGCGACTTGCGGGCCAGCGCCACGAGTTCGAAATCGTCGGCATTCTGGTACATGTGGGAAAATTGGAACAGGCCGTACTTGTTCAGGAAGCCGGCCAAGGACACGTGGTCGAACATGCTATTGTCCGAGATGTCGAACCCGTTGATGAACTTCATGGTATCCGAATAGCGCCAGGTCGGCAAGGAGATCATCAAGAGGCCGCCCGGCTTCAAGGCGCGCGAGGCATACGCGAAAAAGTCGTTCGGATCGTACATATGTTCTAGGCAGTGGTGGGTGAAGATGAAATCGAAGCGCGTCGCTTCGGGGATCTCCTTCACGTTGTGCACGAAATTGATTCGGTAATGCTTGCGGCCGAATTCCACCTCGCGGCGATCCAACTCCACGCCCCACACCTCGTTGCCGCGTTCGGCCAGGAAATTGAGGGCGCCTCCGGTTCCGCACCCGAAGTCCAGGCAGGTGGCGTTCCGCGTCGCGGCGATATTGATCCCGTTCAGCCCCAGGTAGAGCTCGCGGCGGGCCAGGGAAAGCAGGGTGTGGTTGATCTGCCCTTCGACGATCTCTTTCCCCTGGTGATAATCGGAACGGCCGTAAAACTCTTCTACGAAACCACGATTGAGGCGCGGATTCTGGAAGACGAAGGAGCAACGGCGGCAAATATGCCAACCGGTATCCTCATCGCGCAGCTTGAAGGTGGCTTTGAGGGGGTCGGGCTTGAAGACGATCCCGTTCAGGCCCAGGAACTCCCGGCCTCCGCACAATTGACAAGTTTCCAGCGTATCCAACTTATCCAACATCGAGCCCTCCACGAGCGAATGCGGCCATTATCCCCAATCGGGACGGCCATTGCAATAAACCGACCGCGTTCCTATGAAGAGTCCCTAATAGAATAGGGGCTCGGCTGCTCTTCGCCCGCATTCTATTAGGGACTCTAGGTCAAGCGTTTGAAGCCGGTGCTCGCCGGGGCGGGGGAGAGAAGCTGCGAACGGACGGTGCCCGCCTTTACGGCCTTGCCCACGATGGCGAAGCACTGATCGATGGCCCGGGCGTAGCCTTCCAGGATGGGATCGGTATAGGCCAGGTTGCAGCGCATGGAGGGCGCGTACAGGTAGCCCAGGCGCAGCATTTCCTGGGTAAGCAAGGTATGGACGGCCAGATCGGGATCGTTTTCGATCCCCAAATGGACATGGGGAGGCATTCCCTCCTCGGTGTGCACGGCGAGGCCGTGCCGGGCCGCGCTTTGTTTCCATATGGCCGATATATGGTGGCCCTGCGCGATCATTTTCTCGTGCACGCGCGTCTTTTCCATCACTTCGATGGCCTTCAGCGCGGCCGTAAAACCCACGCGCTCGGTCCAGAAGGTGGAACTGATGAAGGTTTCCTGGGCATAGTCCATCACCGCCGTTTTGCCGACCACGGCCGTGATGGGATAGCCGTTGCCCAATGCCTTTCCGTATACCGCGATATCCGGGTCGACTCCCAAGGTCGCATGGACCCCGCCCAAGTTCATGACGAATCCCGATGTCACTTCATCGAAGATTAGTACGGCCCCGATTCGATCGGCGATGCGGCGCACGCCTTCCAGGAAGCCGGGTTCGGGCGGGTTGTCGCGCACCGGCTCCATGATGATGACGCCGATTTCGCCGGCATGGGCGGACACGATTTTCTCCAATTCGTCGAGGCGGTTGTAGCGGAAGGGGAGGGCCGTGCCACTCAAGCCGCGGGCGATGCCCCGGGACGAGAGGCCCGGCAGAAGCTGATCGTCGAGGTTGCTGCCCTCGGCCAGGTTGGAGGAGATGTACCAATCGTGCCAGCCATGGTAGCCGCAGAAAGCCACCTTGTTCTTGCCTGACGCGGCCCGCGCGATGCGGATAGCGATGGCGCAAGCCTCGCCGCCCGCCCGGCCGAAACGCACCATGCCCGCCCAGGGATTCAGGGCCAAGAGCCGCTCGGCCAATTCGATTTCCTCCGGGCAGTTCAAGGTCGACATCGATCCGTCGCGGATGGCCCGGATGACCGCTTCGTCCACCTCGTCGTTGGCGTACCCGAGGATGCAGGCCCCTACGCCCATCCCGCCGAAGTCGATATAATGCTCGCCTTCCACGCCCCAGATTTCGCAGCCCTTGGCCCGGCTGTAATAGGCCGGCCATATGCCGGGAACGAAACGCTCGCTGCGCTTGGATAAAAGCTGGTTGCCGCCTGGGATGATCTTCTTGGCGCGGTTCCAGAGCTCGGCGCCCTTGGACGCGGGGAACGGTCTTTTCTCCATAGGTCTCTTCTTTCCGTCTTCTTTTCGTAATGGCGGCGGGTCCGACGCTCTTCCGATTTTAATGCTATTCCGTACGCGCCGGCAAGCTTAGAGGCTCTTAGAACGGCGGTTGACCTGCGCGCCTGGGCAGGGTTAAGATCGGGCATGCCCGAATACCTGGTCCATCAGGACGCCTACGAAAAAGCCAATCAATGCATCCTCATCGTCGGGCCCGGCCGCACCGGCTCGACCTTGACGGGTCGGATCCTCCAGACTTTCGCCGGTATCGAATACGTATACGAATCGGCGATGTTGCATACCCTCATCCCGCTCGTCGCCCGTCTTCCCCGCAGGGAATTCCAGCTCCTCTTCGAGACCTACCTATACGAGGAAAAGCTGATCGAACTGGTGGCCGGCCGCGCCTGGAACTTCAACGAGAAGGACGAGAGCAGCATCCTGAAGGTCAAGTCCGAGTCCGAAATCAAAGCGCGTACCGGCGTGTCCCTGGGGAAGCTGTCGGCCATGGAAAAGGCCCGCGGCGCCGTGCTCGCGGTCAAGATGACCGACGTGACCCCGTTCGTGGGCAGGCTTAAGGAAATTTATCCTGGTATGCGTTTCGTGCTGACCCATCGCGAGGCTTACGGATGCATCGCCTCCCTGCTTAAGAAGGAATGGTTCTCGGATGAGACCCTGCGGACGCGCGGGCTCGTGTGGAACGGGATTTTCGATGAGGGGATGCTACGGCCGCACTGGGTCCCGGAGGCCAAACGCGCCGCCTGGCCCCGTATGTCGGCCTTGGAACGCTCGGCTTTGTATTACCGCGAAATGTACGCCGCCCTCAATGGCGTCCAGGGTCCCTACCTCTTTTCCTACGATCGCTTGCTCAAGGAGCCGGCGCCGGCCGTGCGCGATTTGGCAAGGTGGTTGGGGCTTGGAATGACGCCCGGCACGGAGCGGATTCTCGCTTCCGTGAAGGACCATAGCGCCATGGAAAAGTCCCTCTTGGACGGCCTTTCATCCACCGAACGGGCCGAGACGCTGAGATTTTCCGATCCGGATTACGTGGCCGGACTGATGAAGGAATAAGGCGATGGCTAAAACCGATGGCGTGCTCTGGCTGATGACGGCGCGTTCCGGCTCGAAAAGCATCCCGCACAAAAACATCAAACCCTTGGGCGGCCTTCCCTTGTTGGCGCACCGGATCATTTCCGCCAACGCGATCGCCCGTCCGGAAGATATCTGGATCTCCACCGACAGCGCCGAATATGCCGACATCGCCTGCTCGCGCGGAGCCAGCGCGCCCTTCTTGCGGCCGCCGGATTTGGCCTCCGATACGGCCAAATCCAGCGACGTCGTCTTGCACGCCATGGATTGGGCCGAGAGCCATGGGCGAAGCTATTCCGCCGTATGCGTGCTGGAACCGACCTCGCCGTTCATTTATGCCCGGCATTTGAAGGAAGCGGCCGATCGTTTGCAAGCGGATAAAGACTCCGAGAACATCGTGGCCGTCCGCCAAGTGCGGCCCTCGACCGTGTTCGTGCAACCCATGACGCGGTACCTGGACGTCCTCGCGGAAAATATCCGCCGCAGCGCCATCACCCGGCGCCAGGATGAGCAAATCGAGGTCACTCCCAGCGGCGGCTTCTACATCGCCAAGTGGGACAGCTTCCGTCGGAATAAGTCCTTCTATACCGATCTCACCTTGCCTTTCCTGGTCCCCGACGAATGCGCGCTCGAGATCGATGAGCCGGTGGATTGGGATTGGGCCGAGTTCATGATCGACCGCAAGCGGGTGGACATGGACGCGGTGCACGGCCGCAAGCTTTAACAGGGTGTTGAAAAAGTCCGCGCGGGCGTCGGCCTCATCCCGTTTGGGACCCTAAAACGCGTTGACGGCGGCGATCACTGCCTCGATCTCGCCGTCGCTCATTTGGGGATGGCAGGGCAATGAAATGCAAAGGCGGGCATGCGCTTCGGCGCGCGCCAGCCCGGCGGGATCCCGTGCGATGTTCCGGCAGGGCGCCTGCTGATGCACGGGAATGGGATAGTGGATTTGCGCTTCCACGCCCCTGTCCTTGAGATGGGCCAGCAAGGCCTCGCGCTCTTCGCAGATCACCACGAAAAGATGATAGACGTGATTCTGATCTTCCCTGGGCGCGCCCAATAGGCGTACTCGCCCTTCGCGGATGCCCTTCCGATAGGCGAGCGCGATGGCCCTTCGCCGCTCCCCGAACTTTTCCAACCAAGTCAAGCGCGCGGAAAGCAACGCCGCTTGCATTTCGTCAAGCCGGCTGTTGAGGCCCAGGATGGGATGATGATAGCGCTGGCTTTGCCCGTAATTGCGGAGGCGCCCGATGGCTTCGGCCAGATCCGCCCGCGCGGTCACCACCGCGCCGCCGTCGCCCAATGCGCCAAGGTTCTTGGTCGGGTAGAAGCTATAAGCCCCGAACTCCCCGAAACTTCCCGCGCTGCGGCCATTCCAACTTGCCAAATGCGATTGGGCGCAATCCTCGGCCAAGGCGATGCCGGCCCCGCGGCAGAGGGCGAGCCAATGGTCCATGTCCCGGATTTGCCCGTACAGATGCACCAGCAGAATGGCCTTGGTGCGGGGCGATAGGCAGCGTTCCGCGCTGGCCGGATCGAGCAGGGCCGTGCCGGGATCGATGTCGGCCAGCACCGGGACGGCGCCGGCGCGCATCACCGCCAACACCGTGGCGAATGCGGTCATCGGAGTGGTGATGACTTCATCCCCGGGGCCGATCCCTAAGGCGCGCAATCCGATCTCGATGGCATCCATGCCGTTGCCGACGCCCAGGCAATGGGGGAGCCCGCAACGCGCGGCCCAGGCGGCTTCGAAGGCTTTCACTTCGTTCCCCAAGACGTACCAGCCCGAGCGGATGACCCGTTCGGCGGCGGCGGCCTGGGCCCGGAGCAATTCTTCGGGCTCGGCCCGGAATTCATTCATCTGGATCATAGGCGTTCCTGAGGGCGCTCAGCGCGCGTCCCAATAATGGGATCCGTGCAGGCGGTAATAGGCCAAGGTGCGATCGAGGCCTTCGTGGAGGGGGACGCGCGGCTCCCAACCGAATGCGGCTTGGGCCTTGGAGTAATCCGAATAGTAATCGCCGATGTCGATGGCCTTGCGATCAGGCGGGAAGGGAACCAGATCATAGGAACCTTTGCCGGCCAATTCCACCAGGGTCGCGGCCACGGACTTCAGGTTGATCCGTTCCTTGCTGCCCAGGTTATAGACGTTGCCGTAGGCCGAAGGTTGTAGGGCCGCCCATAGCATGGCATCCACCACGTCATCGACGTAATTGAAGTCGCGGATCTGGGTCCCGTCCCCGTACACCTTGATGGGCTTATCTTCGATGAGCTGGCGCAGCCAAATGCCCAGGAAGGTCTGGCGGGCATCCTTGACGCGCATCCCGGGGCCGTAGGTATTGGTCAGCCTGAGCGCGGCGGCCTTGATGCCGTACACGTTGTTGTAAAGCATGTGGTACCATTCGCCGGCCAGCTTGTTGATCCCGTTCACGTCCACCGGACGCACCGTGTGTTCCTCGTCCACCGGGAGGTATTGAGGCTTCCCGTAAAGCTGCCTGGTGCTGGCGAAGATGATCTTGATGGAGGTGTTATGCTTTCGGCAGGCCTCCAAGATGGAAAGCTGGGAGGCGGCGTTGATCTCCAGGTCCGTGCGCGGGTCGGACATGGAATCGAGGTGGCTGGTCTGCCCGGCGAGATTGAAAAGGAAATCCTGCCCTTGCAGCAGGTAGGCCATAGCGTACGGGTCCCGCACGTCGGTGATGTTCACCTTGACCTTGTCCTCGAGGTCGCGGATGTTGAAAAGGTTCCCGCCGTATTCGGGAATGAGGCTGTCTACCAGGGTCAGGCGGGCGCCGATGGCGCACAGCCGCCTCGCGAGATTGGATCCGATGAACCCGAGCCCGCCCGTGATAAGGATGCGGGTCCCGGCGAAATAGCTTTCCGAGGCATGATTACCCATGCCCCAAGGATACCACTCTTGCGGGAGCGGACTCTAGCCCTCCCGAGAGGAATTGCGCATAGCGGCCATGGGTAACGCCGCCCGGGCGGTCTCACGGGCTAGAAGTAATACCGGCCGCCTAAACCAGCGCTTACGCCCAGGTGAGGGCCCGGAAAGACGTCGAGGGTGGGGGCGATCTCCAGGAACAAATCCATCGGCGCCCGCCGCGGCATCCAAGCGATGCCGAAATCCCCGCGGATCCCGATTTGCAGGTAATTGTAGTCGTAATAATTGACCGAGATTCCGGGACCGTAGAAAAGCGGGAACCGCTCCGTGGCGCGGATGAGGTCGAAATTGTGGAACAAGTAATCGGCATGGACATGGAAAATATCCCATCCGTAGCCGTACCGATCGCGGTAATCGTAGGACCGCCTGTCGCAATATCCCTGGTGATCGCGGTAGAAAACCCCGTCATTACAGGCAGGGTCGTAATACCCGGATTGATTCCAGTAGCCCGACCATCCCAACCCGAAGTCGAGGGCGGTGGTGGAGCTGGTCCAATACTTGGCCGTAAAGCCGGTGGGATCGCCCAATACGACGCCCACCCCGAAATTCCGGCCTTCCGCCCATGCCCCCATGGCCAGCAGAAAGGCTACCGCGAAAACGCTAAACCATTTAGTCATGATGTCTCCCGGCCCGCTCGGAGCCCGTCCGTTCACAGCGAAAGAAAGGTAAATCCACGCCTACCTGCAAACAATCCATGCGGAGCCCTGGAATCCGCGCCGGCGCTAAGGCTTTAGCTTGGACCGGATGCGGCCCACGGCCTCTTCCACGTTCGGGCGGAATCCGAATGCGCTCAGGCGGAAGTAGCCTTCGCCGCAACTCCCGAATCCCGAACCCGGCGTTCCGACTACTTGCGCTTCCGTAAGCAGCTTGTCGAAGAATTGCCAGGAAGTGAGGCCTTGCGGCACCTTCAGCCAAATGTAAGGCGCGTTCACGCCCCCATACACGGTAAAACCCGCGGCCTTTAGGCCTTCGCGGATGATGCGCGCGTTTTCCATATAGTAGGCGATGTTTTCCTGGATGGCCTTGGCGCCTTCCGACGTGAAGATCGCCGCGGCGGCCTTCTGGATCGGGTAGCTGACACCGTTGAACTTGGTGGTTTGGCGACGGTTCCAAAGGCCGTGCACCGCCACCCATTCGCCCTTCTGGTCGCGGGCCTTAAGGTCCTTGGGCACCACGGTGTAGGCGCAGCGCGTCCCGGTAAAGCCGGCGGTCTTGGAGAGACTGCGGAATTCGATGGCCACTTCGCGGGCTCCCGGGATCTCGTATATGGAGCGGACCAGCCCCTTCTCGGTTATGAAGGCCTCATAGGCGGCGTCGAAAAGGATGATGGCCTCGTTAGCCTTGGCGTAGGCGACCCATTTCTCCAGGGATGCCCGGGACATGACCGCGCCGGTCGGGTTGTTCGGCGAGCACAGGTAGATGAGATCGACTTTTCCTTTGGGCAATTCCGGATCGAAGCCGTTCTCCGCCGTCGTGGGCATATATACCAGCTTGCCGTAACGGCCCGCTTCGAAGGGACCGGTACGTCCGGCCATGACGTTGGTGTCTACGTATACCGGATATACGGGATCCGTCACCGCGACCACGTTATCGATATCGAAGATCTCCTGGATATTCGCGGTATCGCATTTCGAACCGTCCGAGACGAATACCTCATCGGGAGCGACATGGGCGCCTTGGGACTTGAAATGGGCGGAAATGGCATCGAGCAGGAAATCATAGCCCTGCTCGGGGCCGTAGCCCTTGAAGGTTTCGGGTTTGCCCATCTCGTCCACGCCCTTGCGCAGGGCTTGGAGCACGGGCTCCGGCAAAGGCAGCACCACGTCGCCGATGCCCAGCCGGATGATCTTCGCGTCCGGATTCTCCGCGGCGTAGGCGCGCACGCGCTTGCCGATTTCCGGAAAAAGGTAGCCGGCCTGAAGCTTCTGGTAGTTCGAATTGATCTTAGCCATGGTCCGTTCCTGGATGAATGCGGTTCCTTAAGGTGCGGAAATCTACAAAATCGGGTCTATGCTCGTTCCGGGGATTGAGCGGCGGAAAGGTTTTTGGAGAATTCCAACGCCGATTTCGGTTGGACGGAGCGGCTCCCAAGACATACACTTGAGATTCCGGCGCCGCACATGGTTTGCGGAATTTCCGGCGCATCGTAACTCGGTTTCGAAAGCGGCTGCCATGCCAATTGGACCGATGTCGAGTCAAACCCTTGTCAATACCCCGGATACCGACCGTTCCGGGGAAGGCAATCCACCCATAGCGCCAAGACCCGTTGCAAATTCCTGTTTTTTGAGGACGGAAAACCGTAATATATAGGGGAAGGGGAACCCACCCATGGCCAGCGACAATAAAGATTTCCAATCCATCATCAACGAGAACCGCGCGAAGAAAAGCGCCGCCTCCTGGTCCGGCACCTGTCTCGAATACATGGAGCTCGTGAAAGCGAACCCGGCCATCGCCATGTCGGCCCCGAGCCGGCTCTACAACATGATGATCGGCCAGGGGACCAAGCCCACCGAGGAAAAGGTGCTGCTCCCGGGATACGAAGATCTGGTGCATTACAATTTCTTCGAGGACCATATTTTCGGCGTGGACGAATCCATCCACGACATCGTGAAATTCCTGCACGCCGGCGCGCGCCGCACCGAAACGGGCAAACGCATCCTGATGCTGGTGGGTCCCGTGTCCTCGGGCAAGAGTTCCATCTCCAGCCTTTTGAAAAAGCGCCTCGAGGAATATTCGGCCGCCATGCCCATCTACGCCATCGACGGCTGCCCCATGAGCGAAGAACCGCTCCATTTGGTGCCGCGCCATGACCGCGCCAAATGGGAGGAGGTCCTGGGCGGCGTGAAGATCGAGGGCGATCTGTGCCCCATCTGCCGGCATCGCCTCCTGAACAACGCCGAATTGAAGGACGACAAAGGCAACGTCTTGTGGGAGAAGGTCAAGGTGCGTCAGCTGACCCTTTCCGAACGCGCCCGCCGCGGCATCGGCACCTTCCAGCCCAGCGACCCGAAGAACCAGGATATTTCCGAACTGATCGGCCACGTGGATTTCTCCAAGATCACGGAGTACGGCGAGACGGATCCGCGGGCCTATAGCCTTGACGGCGAGTTGGAGATCAGCAACCGCGGGCTCATCGAGTACATCGAAATCCTGAAGTGCGATATCAAATTCCATTACGTGCTGATCACGGTGGCGCAGGAGCAGTTGATCAAGGTGCCCGGCTTCCCCCAGATCTATACCGATCTCGTGATCCTGTCGCATACCAACCAGACCGAGTTCGACAAGTTCAAGGCCAACAAGGAGAACGAAGCCCTCCACGATCGCATGTACCCGATCTACGTGCCCTACAATCTGCGCGTGGACGACGAGGTGAAGATCTACAAGAAGATGATCGCGAGCTCGCAGTTCTCGCATATCGACATCGCGCCGTACACGCTCGAAGTCGCGGCCATGTTCGCCGTGCTCACGCGCCTCACCGAATCCAACCTGTGCCCGGATATCATCAAGAAGATGCGCTATTACAATGGCGAAGCCGTGATGGAGCAGGAGAAGGATCCGGTGGATCTGAAGGCCCTGCGCCTGGAAGGCAAGAAGAAGGGCGAAGGCATGTTCGGCATCTCCCCCCGATTCGTGGTGAACGCCATCAACGTCGCCCTCTCGGAGAAGGAGAAGGAAGGCAGCATCATGCCCCTCGACGTGATCCGGTCGCTGCGCAACAACTTCGGGCATCATATCGGCTTTTCCGAGGAAGAGGCCGAGCGCTACCTGCGCCTCCTGATGGCGGACAAGAGCAGCGTGAACGCCGAGTATCGCGAGGTCGCCAAGAAGGAAGTCAACCGCGCCTTCCTGTTCGCCTACGAGGATCAGGCCCAATCGCTGTTCGACAATTACATCAAGAACTGCACTTCCTTCTGCCTCAAGAAGAAGATTACCGATCCGGTCACCGGCGAACCCGTGGAAGCGGACGAGAAGCTGATGCGCGCCATCGAGGAGATGATTGGCGTCTCGGAGAACGCCAAGCGCGAGTTCCGCCAGGGCATCTTCGTATTCAAGTCGGATGCGATAGATCAGGGCAAGCCCTTCGACTTCAAGAGCTACCAGCCGCTGAACGAAGCCATCGAGAAGAAGCTGATGAGCGATCTGAAGAACGTGGTGAGCCTTACCATCGCCGATCCGAACAAGAAGGATCCCAAGACGGTGAAGCGCCGCGGGGACGCCATCGAAGCCTTGCGGAGCAAGGGCTATTCGGAGAAGAACGCGGAGCGCCTGCTGCAGTTTGTTGGCGAAGTGCTGCGGAAAGAGGAGTGAAGAAAAGGGTAAAGGGTAAAGGGTTTAGGGTACAGGGTAAGAATACCGGATTTAACCCACCCTTAACCCTTTACCCTTTACCCTGTACCCTAACTAGATCACAGGGAGTCTTATGACCGTCCGCCAAGTCGACTGGGACTTCTCCAAACGCGGGCAGGAAGATGTCGCCCGCCATCAGAAGAAGATCAAGGAATCGATCCGCGAGAACATCGCGGACGTGATTTCGGAGGAGAGCATCATCTCCCGCCGCAAAGGGCAGACCGTCAAGATCCCCATCCGCGGCATCAAATCCTATCAGTTCATCTACGGCAAGCGCAAAGGCCAAGGCGACGGCTCGGGCGGCTACGGGCTAGGCCATGGCAAGAAGGATAAAGGCGACGTGATCGGCCGGAGGCCGGCGCCCAACGGCGAGGGCCAGGGACCAGGCAAGGGCGGGAAGCCCGCCGACGCGGCCGGCGAAGACTACATGGAGACCGAGGTCGACATCGAGGAGCTGATCCAGATGATGATGGACGATCTCCAATTGCCCGATCTGCGCAAGAAGGAAATCGCCGAGACCTTGGTACCAG
The DNA here is from genome assembly GCA_019509785.1 of Fibrobacterota bacterium. NCBI lineage: Bacteria > Pseudomonadati > Fibrobacterota > Fibrobacterota bacterium. The sequence goes on from JAEKLQ010000054.1 coordinate 82,293, forward strand.
CGGGCTGGAACTTCGAGGACATCGAGCGGCACGGCCTTAAGCCCAATCTGGACAAGAAGCGCAGCTTCCGCAACGCCTTGCGGAGGACCGCGGACGCGGTTTCCAAGCTGGCCGAGAAGACGGGTCTGCCCATGGAAGTCTGTCAACGGGCGCTCAACCGCGCCAAAGGGGATTACCAGAAGGCGTTGGAAATCCTGGCCTTGCCGGAAGCGGAGCGGGAAGCCGAAATCGGCGATTCCGAAGACAAGCTGAAGCCCTTCATCCAGCATGGCGATCTCCGTTACCGCGTGGTGAAGGAGAACATGGAGAGCCAGAGCAACGCCGTCATCCTGGCGATGATGGACGTTTCCGGCTCCATGTCCACCACCAAGAAATACCTGGCCCGCTCCTTTTTCTTCTGGATGGTGGAGTTCCTGAAGCATAAGTACCGCAACGTGGAGATCCGCTTCATCGCCCATACCAGCGAAGCCAAGCTGGTGGACGAGGACGAGTTCTTCCATAAGGGCGAGTCCGGCGGGACCATCTGCGCCTCGGCTTACGACATGGCCTGCCAGCTGATCGATTCGGATTATCCGCCTTCGAAATGGAACATCTACGCCTTCCACTTCTCGGACGGCGAGGATTGGGATCCCGCCAAGACCATGCAAAGCGTGAAGCGCCTGATGGACCGGAACCCGAACATGGTGGGCTACGGCGAAATCCGCACCGAGGTCGCTTACGGCCAGCAACTGATGCGTAACTTCGAAGAGACCTTCAGCCTGGAGCGGTATACCAGCTATCGCGACTCGGACTTCGAGTATTACCTGGCCCAGCGGGCGGAATTGCCTTTGGCGGGCGTGATCCTCAAAAATAAGGGCCACGTGTACCCGGCCCTCAAGGTGTTCTTTTCCAAGGAAAGGAAGGTATGAGCGACAGCAGGGAAAAGGACGAGGTGCAACGGCTGGTCAGGGCCGACAATCATATCCAGAAGGTGGTCGCCGAATACGGCTTGGACTGCTTTCCCCAGGAGTTCGACGTGATCCCGGCGCAGAAGATGCTGGAGATCATGTCCTATAACCTGCCGGTGAATTACTCCCATTGGTCCTTCGGCCGGGATTACGAGAAGCAGCGGACCCAATACGAATACAGCGGCGGCATCCCCTACGAGGTGGTGCTCAACTCGAACCCCTCGCGCGCCTTCCTGATGAAGACCAATCCCTACCCGATCCAGGTGTTGGTGATGGCCCACGTCTACGGCCATAACGATTTCATGAAGAACAACATCTATTTCGGCCGCACCCGCCGCGACATGCTGACCTCGGCCAGCGAGTCCGCCGGGCGCCTGCGGAAGTACGAAGAGGACTACGGCATCGACGAGGTGGAGCGCTTGTTGGACTCGGCCCAGGCCATCCAGATGCACATCGAGGCCGACCTGTTCCAGGAAAGCGCCGTCCCCTCGGAAAACCCGGAGGGGACCAAAAAAAGGGCTCCCAGGGTGGGTACCCCTTTCTCCGATCTTTTCGATTTCGACGGGCAGCAGATCCAGAAATCCTTCGAGGAAAAGCGCGAAGACGCCCGCAAGCTCAAGAAGAAGATCCCCGCCGAGCCGGACCCCGACTTGATGGGCTTCATCATGCGCCATTCGGCCCGCGGTTTCGAGGAATGGGAACTGGACGTGCTCAACGTGGTGCGCGAGCAGTCCATCTACTTCATGCCGCAGCGGAAAACGAAAGTGATGAACGAAGGTTGGGCCAGCTTTTGGCACATGCGTATCATGACGCGCCTGTTCCAGGACGGCTTCCTCACCCCCGAGGAACACGGCTTCTACAACCTTTACAATGCCCGCGTGCTGGCCAGCAACCCGTTCGGGCTGAATCCGTACCTGTTGGGCGTAAAGACCTTTCTTAACATCGAGAAGCGCTACGATGCCGGCCAGTTCGGCCACGAATGGGAACGCAGCGAATCGCCGGACAAGTGGAACATCGACCTGAAGACCGGAAAGGGCCTGGAGAAGGTATTCGAAGTGCGCCGCACCCACATGGACTGGTTCTTCCTGGACGAGTTCATGAACAAGCAGGTGGTGGAGGAAGCGGAACTCTACATCTACGGCTCCAAGCAGCAAGGTAACGTGGAGGAATTCAGCGTCGAGGAGACCAACTGGCAGGTCATCAAGGACCTGGTGGTGCGCTCTTTCGCCCACAGCGGCGTGCCCCTCATCAAGGTGACCGACGGCGACTACGGCGGCAAGCGCGAACTCTACATGAAACATTATTATGACGGATTGACGCTGGAAGAAGAGTACGCCCGCCAAACCCTGCGCCACGTCTACTTCCTCTGGGACCGCCCCGTGCACCTGGAGACCGTAGAAGTCGAAGGCAACTCAGAAACCCGCATCCAACTGACCTACGACGGCAAGGGCTTCTCGAAGATCAACCTGGGGTCATTCGCCCAGGAATAGTCCCGGCACAATCGACTTCTTTTTTTGGCTAGTCGGACTTATTATGGATCCGTGTTTCGCGGTACGATTTTCTCCCGCCTGGCCTTCTTTGGCATCCTTCCGTTGCCTTTCTTGCTGGGCTCATGCAATTTGAATGGGACTTCTCCATGCGATACGGCCGGACCCAAGGCCAGGAATTTGGACGTCGATTCCCTCGTACTTGTTCCATTCTCCCACACGATCCATTATGCCCGGAACAGTGGAACGGAGACAGCCGTATACCGGTCGCTCGAGTTCCGGGTATCCGGGCGGGATTCCTCCAACGCCACCTCCGATCTGGATTCGAACGGGCTAGGCTTGTTCCTGAACGGGAATCGCGTCAACATTCCGCCGATTTCCTGGCAGGGCGGGGGCGGGGACGCCTGCCCGACCTATTCAGTAGCGCGCAGCGTAGGCCTATCCGGGAACGCGAACGATACGTCCTACCTCGTAGAACTCCGTAAGGATTCCCTTCCCGTACGGAGCTGGGACATCGCATTCCGGTACGATAGCATCAAGGCGCCGATCATCCGGATCGATTCCATCCCCGAAGGCATCGCCATCGCGATCCAGGTGGCGCCGAACACCGCATTCGATGGGCTGACATTCTCCGAGGACGGCTATCGGAGTTGGGGGCAGGATTTAATGATGAACCGATCGGGGAACTCCATTTCCGCGTCCATCTTGTTCAAGAACCTTTGGGGATTCCAGGACTCGCGGGATTCTTCCGAGATCGGGCAAGATCGGTTCCAGGTTTGCCTCTCTTCCACCATGGGGATCGAATCGATGACCGTCAACGGCAAAACCGGTCCCCTGGGGCCTACGTATTGCCAGGAAGTTACGCCCGGGGAGAACCGAATGATACTTGCCTTCCTAAGGGCGCGATGACCGCTGGTCCTTTTCGATAGCATCCGTTACGAGGCCTTCGGGACGACCCAATGCAAAGGTCGGAAATTCGAACCCGCGATGCATTCGGGGCAGGTCGGCAAAGATTCGACCGGCCCGCACTCGCGCCTACAGGGAGACGCCGAACCGGGACGCGATCGTGGCGGCCCATCGTGCAGGAATGCGATATAGACAGTGTATTGACAATGATTGTCCATACACTGTGTTGTCCCAGTTTATTCCCTATACCTGGGCCTCGTCGCAGGAATTCTTCGAACGCGCGATTGTAAAGGGCAGGCCGGGAGGAAACGGAATGCGGTCGAGACCAACCGGGTCGCGATCGCGGCGGTCCGCCGGGGGATGGACGGGCTGCGGGGGTTCCGGGCCGGAGAGTTATGAGCGTCAAGGTTCCGGGATGGGTATCGCCCCAGGGAGCCGCTAGCCCGCAAGCTTGCTAAGACCCATGTAGTCTATTTGCGGGCGCTCCCATCCCGGAACCGCGGAAAGACCCCGCAGCACCGAAAGCGAATATCCGAGCCGGCCCGGAACCCCCGCAGACCGGCCAACCTAACAGCACAGCCGCGCTCGCGACCCGCACGCGCGAGCGCAACTTTAGAGTGCGACCGGCGCGCCCATTGCTATCTTTCGCGCCATGGAACACCGCCCCAAGCCCGAGTTCTTCCACATCCTCAAGACCCAGCAATTCGATCGCGCCATCCTCGATGAATTGTGCGAACTCACCACCGCCATCCGCAAGTTCGCCAAGACCAAAGAAGGCCTGCTTTATCTGCGCGGGCTGCTCGCCCATAAGCGCGCAATGCTTTACTTCACCCAGCCTTCCACGCGCACCTTCCTTTCCTTCAACAACGCCTGCCAGATCCTGGGGATCCAGACGAGCGAAATCCGCGACTCCTCCACTTCTTCGGAGGTGAAAGGCGAAAGCCTGCTGGACAGCCTGCGCACCTTCAGCTCCTACGTGGACGTGGTGGTGATGCGCACCAAGGAGGAGGGCTTGGCGGAGTCGGCGGCCAGCCTTTTCGACACCATCCAACGGCGCGTGCCCATCGTGAACGCGGGCAGCGGCAAGGACCAGCATCCCACCCAGGCTTTGTTGGACATCTACACCCTGGAGCGCAGCTTCAAGGAGATGGGCGGCATCGACGGCAAGACCCTGGGGATGATGGGCGATCTGCGGCGCGGGCGCACGGTCCGTTCGCTGTGCTACCTGATGAAGAATTACCGCAACGTGCGCCTGGTGTTCATCGCGCCGGACGACTTCGCGATGGGCGAGGATATCAAGAAGAGCCTGGCCGGGCACGGGGTGGAGTTCCACGAGACGAAGGACTTGAAGGCCGTGCTGCCGGAACTGGATGCCATCTACATCACCCGCATTCAGGACGAGCATGATCAGGCCGGGGAGTCCAAACGTGTGGATATCTCCCCCTTCAAGTTCGGCGTGGAGCATCTGAAGCTGATGAAGCCCACCGGCGTCATCATGCATCCGCTGCCGCGGCGGGACGAGATCCATCCTGACGTGGACGCGGATTTCCGGGCCAAGTATTGGCGCCAGGAACGGAACGGGATGTGGATGCGGGTGGCCCTTTTCGTAAAGCTTTTCAAGGTGGACCATCTGGTCATGCACGGGCATTTGCTCGATTAAGAGTTAGGGACTCTACGAGGCCGGTCCCGATAGCGGGACCGGTTTCCCGCGAACCGCTCAATTCCTGAATGTCCCGGGGTCAGGGATTAATCGACCCCGATTATTGGCGCTTTTCCTACCTTCCTGATCGCCCGATCCAGCTTCGATTCGACCGTATCCGGTTGCTCGCGCATCGGCACGGGCTTTGCGTAACCGACAACAGGACATCTCCAGGCATCGGCCGGGAAGGGGACGAACTATGATGGCGATAGGGGTGAAGTGGATGACGCGGGCCGCCGGGATGGCGCTCGCCTTGTCGGCGGGGGCGTGGGCCCAGGCGTCCTGGCAGAGCGCGCATAGCACGGATTCGTCATGGGTATCGGGAAGTTGCGAGCTGACGAGCGCCGCGATCCGGGTGATGGTGCATCCGGCTTGGCTGGAGGTCGAAGAGGATTTGGATATCGCCCCGGTGGGTTCGGTTCCCGGGGGCGCGGACGCGAAGACCTTGGAAATACTCGGCGCTTTCAATCTGCCGGCCGGCGCCGCCATAACGGGTGCGTTGTTGTGGGACGGGGATAAGGTGCTGCAAGCCCGTTTGCTCGATAAGGCCAAAGCGGATAGCGCCTATCAGAGCGCGGTGGACCGGAATTCCCTTCCCCCGCCGCGGCCGCGCGATCCCATCCTTTTGGAAATGCTTTCCGCCACGTCTTACCAGATCCATCTGTATCCGGCGGAGATTTCCAAGTCGCGGCATTTCCGTCTGCGTTATCAATTGCCGCCTGTGATCGGGGCGGAGGGGCTGGAGATGGGCCTGCAAACCGCGGTGGCATCGCTTTTCCCCGCTTACACTTCCCTGATCTCGGTCTCCTTCGAAGGCGCCGGGGTCAGCCAGGCCGTGCTCAGCTTGCAGGACGGTTCCCGCGCGACCTTAGGCCTGCCGCGCACCCGCTTGATGCATGCTTCGGACTTGAGCGGCCAAACGACCAATTATTATGGTTGGAATTACCAGCCGGGGGTGCGCCTTTTGCCGGCCGATGCGAAGCGCCAGGTCGCGGTACGGACCTCCATCGGGTCTGGCCAGATGCAGGGCCAGTACCTAAACCTGTATGCGGGCGTGACCGACGAGGTGCTGGCCGGCATGGGGCGCAGGGTGGAGGTGGCGGTGTATTGGAAATGGCACTCGCCCGCGCTCTGGATGTTGGATAACCAGTACGGCTATGCGGATTACGGATACATCTACCAAGCCCAGTCGCAAGCCGCCGGCTTGTTGGACCTGTTCAGCCAGATGGGGGGAATGGGCAATAAGATCGGGTTGCTCCACGACGATGGACGAGGGGATCCGAAGGCCTTCAAGGTGGCTTCCCGCGGGGAGGCGGAATACCAATCGGCCCTCGATTACCTGAATCATTTGCAAGGCAATTACGTCGCCGATTTCGCGCGCAGCATGAAGCCGGATTCGCAGCCGAAACCCGGCGACCTGAAAGCGACCGTCCGCGCCAGCAAGGATCGCTTCTACCAGAACATCAAGCTGGTCAAGAGCTTGTACTCCCCGGCCACCGGAGTGGTGCGGCATTTGATCTTGGTATCGACCGGGCCCGAAAATGAAACCAGCGATACGGAGGCCAACGCGTTCTTCGACTCCGCCTTCGCGGACGTGCCCGTGTCCGTGGGCACCTTCTCCGGTTCCGCCTTCTCCCAGGCGGGATTCGACGCCTGGACGGCGCATCGCGATCATCCGGCGTTGGGACCGCAGATCTCTACCGGGTATGGCCCGCTTCCCGGCTTCGATGCCTTGAACCTGAACGTGGTGGTGCGGAACGAGGGCAAGTCCTACGATTTCCCGATCCGTTGCGAAGGCGGATTGTCCTTGTCCTGCGGCACCTTGACCTTCCACGGCAAATCGGACCGGGTCTGGCAGGATAGCCTGGAGTGGGAGGCTTTCGATGCGGCGGGCAAACGGATCGGTTCGACCAAGTCCTTGCCGCAACAGATAGGCGGCCCCGAGGATACTTCTATCGCGGTGCTGTGGGCGGGATCGGAATCGCCGTTTTCCGAGAACCGCCAGGAGCCCCCTTTGGGCCCGGTGTATGGCTTCGTGGATCGTTGGGCCAGCCTGATCGGCGTGGCCAAAGACTCCTTAAAGAACGCCAGTACCTATGCCGATACCGGCGTGCCGCGCGTGGTCCCGGCGCAGCTCGTCGACGTGTTGCCCAATTACAAGCCCGGGGACGCCCCGAACACCGGCATCGCCGCGCGATCGGATTTGGCGCGGCTGGCGGATCCCGCCCGCTGGACCTTGGAACGGACCTTGGCCGGCCTGATCATCCGCATTCCCGGTCTTTCTTCGGGACTGGACGTAGCCGTCGAGTTGTTCGACATGGAAGGAAAGCGGGCCGGGTCCTGGTCGACGCGCTCGGAGTCCGGAGCATTTCGCTTGACCACGCCGGGGCTGCGATCCGGCTTATACCTACTGAAGGTGCGTATCGCGGGAATGCGGATGGCGAAGCGCATCGTACTCTAAGGAATCCTGATGCGCTCCTGGGGGGAGCCAGAGGGGCCCGCCGACGGCAATTCTCGGCCGCCGGCGGAGGGGGGCGGCGGTTCCATAGGGGGCCGCCGCTTGGTTTTAGCGAGGGACTCTTAAGCTTACTCGCGGATGGCGAGGATCCAGCCGCAAGCGTAGAGGGCGAAGGTGGCGATTGCCAGCCCGGCCTGGGCCCCGGGGCGCGCGAGGCGCCGGGGTAACAGCGGCGTTACCAGACCCAGGGCCGCACCCAGCCCGAATCCGTAGAAATGCGCTTTCACGTCCACGCCCTCGCCGATGCCCACCAGCACCGCCACGAACAGCGCGGAAATGAGGGGGGACAGGCGCCGCAATTGCGCGAAGCGGATGGCCCCGTCGCCGGGGCGTTTGCCTTGGCGGACCGCGTGATCGCGCCGCCGACGCCAGAGGTTCCAGGTTTCCACCCCCGCCAAGAGGCCCAAGGCGCAGAAGACCACGGAAGAATAGCCGAGGGAGACGTGCCCGGGCCCGGTGGCCAGAGCCACCAGGAAATTATCGACGCCGGCGGCCAGGGTGGAAAGCAGCATGAGCGTGCCGATGCCGAGCCGATGGTTCAATAGGTTGAGGATGAAATAGCCCGAGACCAGATTGCTTAGAAGATGGGCGTCGTCGGCATGGAGGGTGGCGGCCGTAAGGCAGCGCCACCATTCGCCCGCCAGGATGCGCGCCGCATCGGCTTCGCCGCGGGTCTTGAGCCACTCGGCCCAAGGCGAGAAGCCGACCAGGAAATAGGCCGCCACGGGGATGGCCAGGAATAAAAGCGGGGCCACCAACAAGTCGAGATCGAAGTCCTCCGGGGGGGCCTCCGTAAAGCCTTCATTCTCCTGGCGCCAGGTTTCGATGAGCGCCGCGGCGGGTTCCGCATCGCGCTCATCCACGCTAAGGCTCCACTCGTCCCCGTGGAATTCCATCCAATGCTTGACGCTCTGCGAGGCCAATACCAGGGAGATATCCAGGATATCCTGCTTACATGGGCTGCGGGCCAGCTCGCGCCGGGGCGGCCGGAAGGGATCGAACGGTTCTAGGTCTTCCATTCCCGCGGGTTCAGTTCCCGGTTCCGCGATGGCCCCGGTTCCAGTCGGCGCAATCCGCGTAACGTACGAGTTTCCCCCCGAAAATGTCCAGGGCGCTGCCGATGGACAAATCCAGGCGCCCCTGGCTTTCGCGATCCAGCCGCTCCAGATCGGAGAGGTCGCGCGCGCCGCCGGCATAGGTGCAGGGAAGGGGGGAGATGCGTGCCAAGAGGTCCACCAGTTGCCAATCCATGCCTTGTTGCTTGCCTTCCACGTCGGCGGCGTGGATGAGGAATTCGGCGCAGTGGCGGGAGAGCGAGGCCAGCAGCGCCTCGTCGATGCGGACCTCGGTTACGGTTTGCCAGCGGTTGGTGGCGACGTACCAGGCCTCGCCCCGGCGGCGGCAGCTCAGGTCCGCGACCAGCCTTGCTTTGCCGACCAGGCCCGAAAGCCGGCGCAACCGGTCCAAGGAAAGCAATCCTTCCGGGAAAAGCCACGAAGTCACGATGACGTGGCTGGCGCCCGCGTCCAGCCATGCGACGGCGTTGGTCTCGTCCAGCCCGCCCCCGATCTGCATGCCCCCCGGCCAAGCGGCCAGAGCCTTGCGGGCCTCGTCGTCATTGCCCGAGCCCAGCATGATGATATGGCCGCCGGTGAGGCCGTCGCGGCGATAGAGATCGGCGAACCATGCCGCGCCATGGGGCGAGACGAAGTTGGTCTCGAGCCCTAAGCCGGCATCCGTCAAGGTGCCGCCGATGATTTGCTTTACTTTTCCCTGATGCAGGTCGATGCAGGGGCGGAAGGCGGTCATTGCTGGTAATCCCCCTCGGGGAATATTAGTTTGACTTTTCCATCTTGCAAAATCCTACCGCGCGGCGGGATATGCGCGCGAAAAGGTCCGGGACATGGCCGATAAGGCTAAGCTGAATCCTAAATGGTTTGAGATTTCCAAAGCGACCCTCCATGTGGGTTGGATGGCCTTGCGGACGCTTTGGTTCATCATCTGGACCGCTTACCAAGTGGTACTCGGGGTAGCGTTGATCGCGCTGCTTTACGGCGTTCTGAGGTTCGGGGAATACTTTTACGTGTGGGAGATCCGCCAACTGGTGCGCGAAAATCCCAAGACCACCGCCTTTATCGAAACGGAACGCGCCCGCCTGACCGATAGCCTGAAGGCGATCGGCAAGCCTATCCCGGATACCCTGATCCGGTGGTCCTGGATCCCGCTCGATTCCATGCCGCGGACCTTGAAGGAGGCCGCCCTCATCGCCGAGGATGCCAAGTTCTACGAGCATCAGGGTTTCGACATCGAGGAAATCGAATACGCCATCGTGGCCAACCATCAGGCCGGCAAGAAGGCCCGCGGCGCCAGCACCATCACCCAGCAAGTGGCGAAGAACCTTTTCCTGACCCGGGACAAGGAGATAAGCCGCAAGCTGCGGGAAGCCGCCATTACCTTGGAGTTGGAGCATTTCGTCCCCAAGGATCGCATCCTGGAGTCCTACCTGAACGTGGCCCAATTCGGCGATGGCGTGTTCGGCGTACGCGAAGGCGCGCGTTACTGGATGAAGAAGGAACCGAAGGACCTGACTCCCGAAGAGGCGATCAACCTGGTCTGCCTGCTGCCGGCCCCGACGAAATGGAACCCGAGAAAGCCGAACGGCGCCTTCCTGGCGCACAAGCGATTGGTGGTCCGGAATTATGCGACGTATCGCGGTCTGTTGCGTGCCGACATGGATTCGACCCAGGTGGCGACCCGTGACACGGCCTTGGCCCGCTTGGCTGAGCAGCTATCCGAAGAGAAGTGGAAGTCGCTAAGGACGAAACCTTTGATCGACACGGGCGTGGATACGGATCCGGATGATAAGCCGTCCGGGGAAGGGGATGCGACCGCCCGGGCGCGGGCTATCCTAAATCGCCATACCTTCTAATTGCCGGTCGGCCGCGGCCTGACGTGGGTTGCATCTCCCCGGACGAGGGCGCATCGGGCCCATCCGGTGGCCTTATCGGCCCTCAGGATGCGAGATATTCCTCGATGGCCGCGCGCAGCTTCTTATACATCCAGGCCATTTTCTCCGGATTCTCTTCCAGCAAGGTCACGCGGAACCCGTGCAGATCGGAACAGAACGAAGAGATCGGCACCACGCAGATGCCCGTCGCTGCCAGCACGTAATAGACGAAGCGCTTATCGAGGGGAACGCCTTCGACCATCTTCTCCACCAAGGCGCGCGCTTCGGGGTTGGCCACCTTCAGCTTTTGCGTGGTCTTGAGCATCCCCTTCTTGAAGATGATCGAAGTGTAGAACGCGCCGAACGTCTTGTTGACGAGGAGGCCGTCCACGTCCTTCAGGGTCTCGTAGACCACGTCGCCCCGCTTCTGGATGGCCAGGTTGAGGGCTTCGCGATGGGCGGGGAATTCGGGATGCGACAGGATAAGGGGAATGGCCATCTGGGGCAAGGTGGTGGAGCATACCTCCAGCATCTTGGCATCCTCGATGGCCTTGACCAGCTTGCCGAATTCGGGGTCGCGCTGGGTGTTATAGAATTCCAGCCAGCCGCAGCGGGAACCGGGCCAGGGCAACTCTTTGGAAATGCCCTTCATGGAGATGCCGCAAACGTCCCCGATCACCTGGGCCAAAGGGATGGCCTTCACGCCGTTGTAGGTGATGTGGGTATAGATTTCGTCGGCGATGATGAACAGGTCGTGCTCCCGGCATAAGGAGACGACTTCGCGCAGGTACCATTCCGGATACACCATTCCCGTGGGATTGTCCGGATTGATGATGAGGATGCCGACGATGTTGGGATTGTACTTGATCTTGTTGCGCAACTCGTCCATGTCTGGGAACCAATGGTTCTCGGGGACGAGGCGGTAGGTGATGGGAGGCTGGCTGGCATGCCCGCCTTCGGCGGAGGAGTGGGTCGAATAGCCCGGGGACGGCCCGATGACGCGCGCGCCGGGATCCAGGTACTGATACACCTTGGAGATGGCGTCGCCCAAGCCGTTGCAGAACAAGATATCTTCCGGGGTAATCTGCACGCCGCCCAAGGCATTGTTCTTCTGGGCCAGGTATTGGCGGGTTTCCGGAACGCCCTTGGTGGGGCAGTAAGCGTAAGACAGGTTTTCCTGCGCGAGGGATGCGACGATGGCCTTCATCCAAGTAGGGATGGGGGTTCCCTTGGCGACCGGGTCGCCGATGTTTTCCCAGAATATCTCAACGCCCAGTTTTTGGAAAAGCTGCGCCTTCTTGACGATTTCACGGATCTCGTAGACCAGTTCGCCGGCGCCTTGGTGCAATATCTCGCGTCTCATAGTTTTCAATATTAACATTTTCGGGCGATTCGGCGCGGTTGATGCGATTCAATGCGGGGATGCGGGCCGTCCCGGTGCGTCTGCCTTGGGCCTCAGCTTGCTCGGCGGGTCTTAAGGCTCGCTTGGGTGGGGTCGATGCGGCGGGCGCCTCGATGGACCCATGCCTTCGGTCGGCGGGGCCCATTTGAAGAGGGCTCCGCCGACCAGGCGCCCGCCGCCTCGGCTGCCTCGCAAATTCAGCCCAAGTCAGCCGCCCCGGGACTTCACGCTCGCCGCTTGATCACAATCACGCGCGTCGCGCAAGGGTCGTTGGAACTTACGGGAGGCGCGCGCGACGATGAGAGCCCCTGTCTTTTCCGCCGCGAGATGCCGGATTCGACGGGCGCGAACCGGGCGGGGTTTGGAAGGCGGGCTATTCGAAAAGAGTGTGTCGGTCGGGGACGTGGCCCGTAGTCGTCCCCCCCGGAGCAAAAGTCCAGGGCCGCGAGCGAGACAAATCTTAGGGAGGCGATGGGCCCACGCGAAGCATAGCTGAGGCCCCAGACCCGCCCGCCCCCGCGCCCAGCGTTACGCTACTTGTGCGCCCGCATCTGCGAAGGATTCGGAGTGTACGACCGCGGAAACCGCGTCTGCGAATCGAAGAGATTCTTCTTCAAATTGTCCGCATCCCAGAAAACAGTCGAAAGATTCGCCCCCGAGAAATCGCAGCCCGTGATGAAGGCGTTGTCGAAACGCGCGTTGGAAAGGTCCGCTCCGCTGAAGTCGCAGTTGAAAAGTTGGGCGCCCGAGAAATCGGCGAATTTCAGTTTGGCTCCGCTGAAATCGACCTTGCTGATCTTATCGACTGTGAATTTGGCCCGTTCCAGTTGGGCGCCGTGGAATTTGGCGCCGTCCATGCCCTTCAGGTCGAACACCACCCCGGTCATGGCGGAGTTGGAGAAATTCACGTCGCCCAAATCGGTGCGATAGAAGGAAGTATTGTTGAAGGTGCAGCGATCGAAGGACGCGCCTCCCATCTTGGTGAATTGGAATTCGGCCTTATCGAACTTGGAGTCCGAGAATTGCGATCCCTTCAGGTTGGTCTCGACCAAGGCGGTGTTGGAAATATTGGCGTTGGTGAAATGGAGGTGGTCGAGATCGGCCCCGGTGAGATTGGATTCGGCCAGATTGATGTTGGCCACGGTGGCATCGCTGAAATCGGCGCCTTCGAATTTGACACCGTTGAAAACGGCGCCAGACAGATCGGCTTTGGAGAAGTCGGATTTTTCCAGGCTGTTGTTCTTGAAGTTGGCCCCGGCCAGGTTGGCCTTGGAGAAGTCCGCCTTCTCATTGAACTTGGCCTCGACGAAATTGGCCTTGGGCATATTTGCGCCGGCGAAGGTGGCGTCCAAAAGGACGGCATTCTGGAAATTCACGGTTTCCAGCGCGGCCTTTTTGAAATTGGCGTCCCGCAAATCGGAATTGCGGAAATCGGCCTGGGGGAAACGGGTTTCCCGGAAATCCCCGTCGGAAATCTGCATCGCCGATGGCCCCGATGGTCTGGTTGAAGCGGGCTCCGTCCAGGGTGCAATTCTTGAATTCCGCGTTGGTCAGATCCTTGCCGCTGAAAGACCGGTTGGACAGGTCTTCTCCTTTATGCGTCTCGGCGGCCAGAACCGAAGGCGAATACGAAGCGATACCGACCAGTACAAACAGGGAACTCAATCTGCGCATAATCCTGCTTTCAAAGAAGAGGTGGGACCGGGGGCACGCCGTCCGTGCGAAGGGAAGCCCGGTCTAAATTTAATGTTAAATTTGCTTTCCGCCATGAATTCCGGAACTGTTTCCGCCCCCGGGCCGCGCATTGCCTAATACCCCGGCTTCCCCCGTATATCCTTCCCGCGTGAGCCTGGAAGTCGATCTCAAGGCCATCCGCCGTAACTTCGGCCAGATCCGGAAATCGGTACGTCCTGCCCTCGTGATGGCCGTATTAAAGGCCGATGCGTACGGCCTGGGCGCGCTGCCGGTGGCCGAAGCATTGGTGGCCGCCGGCGCCGATCGCTTAGGAGTGGCCGAGGTCAAGGAAGCGGCCCAATTAGTCGGACGATTCCCGGTTCCGGTTCAAATCATCGGGGGGATTCTCGCTTCCGAGATCCCTCTTTGCGTGCAATTGGGGGTGGTTTGTCCGGTTCCCGACCTGGAGACGGCCCGCGCCCTTTCCCGGGAAGCCCGCCGCCAGGACCGGCGGGTGAAGGTACACATTAAGGTCGATACCGGCATGGGGCGCTTGGGCTTTCCCCATTTCCGCGCCTATGAAGAGATCCTGGCCGCGCGTAAATTGCCCGGTCTGGAGTTCGAGGGAATCTATTCCCATTTCCCCAATGCCAACAATCCCATGCATGGCAAGTCCCGAGAGCAGATAACCTTGTTCCGGGATTTACTGGACCGGCTGGGATCGGCCGGCCTCACGTTCCCTTTGGTACACATGGCCAACTCGGACGGCATCAATAATTTCCCGGAAGCGTACTTCAACATGGTCCGCACCGGCATCAACCTTTACGGCGTATTCGATCTCAGCGGGCTGCGCAGCTATCACCTGGCGCCGACCTTGTCCCTCAAGACCACCCTCCTGGCCAGACGGCGGCTGCCGGCCGGGTTCACCATCGGGTATGGCGGAACGCATACCCTGTTCCATGACACCTGGGTTGGGACGGTACCGGCGGGTTACGCCGACGGCGTGCCCTTGGCGGCCAGCAATTCCGGCGAGGTGCTCATCCGGGGTAAGGCATGCCCCATCATCGGGCGGATTTCCATGGATTACCTGACGGTGAACCTGAACGGTTGCCCGGCGGCGAGGATGGGGGACGAAGTGGTTCTGGTCGGCCGTTCTGGCAGGCGCCAAATCACCATCGAGGATTGGGCCCGCATCAAGCAGACCCATCCTTACGAGATCATCTGCTCCCTGGGCAAACGGGTGGAAAGGGTATATCGGTAGTGGTATCATGGCGGGGGAGGTTCCCATGCTTTCGACCCGCCCCCTCTTCCGCTCCGCCATCGCTTTCGCACCGCTGGCGATCTTCGCCGTTTTCGGAGGCCTTACGGCTTGCAAACCGGTCGATTTGAGCGATGTGAACACGACCCCTACGCCCAAGGACTCCGCGGCCACCGCCACCTTGCGGATCACCAACAAAATCGACGTCGACGCCGACTCCCTGGTCTTCTTATTGTTCCCGGGAGCTTCCACCGACTTTACCACGGCCGCCAACTCTCAGGTCATCGGGGGAGTGGGGATCGGAGCAACCGGCACATTCAAGGTTCCCGCCGGGACCTGGAAGTTGGCCTACGAGAACGGCGCCCAGGAGATCACTGCCCTGCGAGCGGGCGGGGCGGACGAATGGGTGAAGGCCATCTTCGAAAAGGACGGGGACTATTCGCTCATCCTCACCTCGGACACTCACACCATCTATTGGGATCCGACTTTCAAAACCGATCCCCCGCTATAAGCGGAGGGCCACGCCTCCCGGCTGCCCTAGCCGGGCGCGTAACCGCGGTAGCGGCTTACCGCCAGGACAATATCTGGACCTTCACCGTCGTATCGATGACCACGGCGGTTTCGTAGGTGGTTTTGTCCGTGATGTTTCGCGTCGTATCGATGACCGTATGGTGGGTGATGGTCAGATTCACCTTGGGCTTGTAGAGATCGCAAGTGTTATCGGTGGAAACGTAATCGCCATGATGGCTGATATGCGTGCTGATGGCGGATTTACTGACTGAAATGACGTTAGCCTTGGTCACGTCGCCGCTCGGAAGATGGCATATATCGCATTTCTTGGCAGAACTGGCCATACATGCGGAGTACGCCGGCGTCTTATCCAGCTGGGGCATCGTGTTTGGGTCCTGGATGGTCGTATCCCTCGCGGTATCGGCGAGGCTATGGGGAATATAGGTGTAGGCGGTATCGGGTTTCACGATGGCAATTGGCGTGCGCGTCGTATCCATTATCTTCCGCAGCTTCATGCGCGCTTGCACCGTTTGGGAACCCTTTCCCACGGTTCCGGTAGAGAAAAGGTCCACCGTATCCGCATCCGCGCCGGTCGCTACCGGGACCAATCGCGTAGTATAAGCTCCTCCGCCGAAAGGTTTGCCGGAATAAGTCACCGTTTCCGGCATTCCGGAATGGATTTTCAAGAAATGCCGGCCCATGTCGGCGATGTTGTCCTCCACACCGGCTTCCGAGATTTGCTGGGCCAATACCTTGGACTTTTCGCTCCCGAGGAATTTCGCGCTCCCTTTCGCCTTGTAGTAGATGGTGCCTTGCGCCAGGACCAGCAATACGCCCAAGGTCGCCACGATGGTGAGCATCCCGCCGCCGGCCTGGGAACGGAATTCGGGTGAAGGGATCGGAACGCGGTTCATAAGGTGTTCCTCGGAATGGCGGTGGAGGAAAGGATGATGCTGTTGATGGCCCCTTCGCGGGCCGGGAATATGCCCGTCAGGGAGAAGCGCACGGTGCGGACATGCGCGGGAACTTCGGTGGAGTTCCCTTGCTTGTCCGCGAAGGAGACCTGGAAATTTTTCACGTCGGTGGCGATGATGCGATGGACGTCGGCGATTTCGTGGACGAGCGCGGAACTGTCTTGCTGGGAATAGAAGCGTTCGCGGCGGGCCGGCATGTCAACGGTCCCGGCGATCGGGTAATCGTTGGCGAAAGCCGAATCGAGGCTCAAGGTGGAGCCGTCGACGCCAACGACGCGGCGTAATTCGGCGCTGCCCGCGCAAGCCAATGCCACGTAGCCGCCGGCCGCGAAGAGCGTGGGCGCATCGACTTGGATGGCCGCCACATGGTGATCGGCCGCGATAACCAGGCTTGCCTTGGCCTCCGTGGGGTTGGTGTAGATGATTAGCGTGTCGCTACCCACCGCATCTTGCTTGGCGAGGTTGGCGGCGCCGGAAAGGCCGAGTCCCGCCAAGGTTACCGCCCGTTGCAACTGCTTGGAGGAAAGGGTCAGCTTGTTGCGCAGCTCGATCTTCTTGGACAACCGCATGCTTTCGACTTGATGGGTTCTCCAAAGCGCATAACCCGCTGCCATGATGATGGCGCCGATGACCATGCTCACCACGGTTTCGATGAGGGTGAATCCGCGCTGTCGGCTCACGGCGAGGCCTCCTTGAATTTGTCGTCGCTCTTCAGGGAGGCGAAGGAAACCATCTGCTCTCCCGTGAGGGGCCAGAATACGGTGAGCTCTATGGTCTTCCTTCCGTTCGGAACGCCCGCGCCATCGCGCATCACCCCGATGTGCCACGAGCGCACGTAGCGATCGGTAACGGTATCCGTTCCCGCGGAAAGGGAATCGTAGGCGACCACTTTCAGGGAATCCATCTTGAGCTTGCCAAGATTGACGCCGCGCATGAGGTCATTGCCTCTTGCGCTCATGGTATTTTGCGAGGAAAGGAAATAGAATGCCGAAGTCGCGACCACGCCGGTGACGGCGGCCGAAACCAGGATTTCGATCAGGCTGAAACCGGCTTGACGCCGGCCGCGGGGAATGATCGCTCCTCCCGCTTGAGCTTCGTGCTGGACCACATTCCCGCCAAGGAAAACCGGCGCCCCCAGCGGTACCGGTAAGGCAGATTATAGGGGGGAAGGGAAGAGGATGCAAGGACCGTCTCCCCCCGGTCGCGCACGGATCGTGCGCATCAGGTAAGGTAACGGTAATGTTACGGGGGGAGGGGGAGCGGGGAAGGTTTAAAACGAGGAAAGGGGAGCCCTTCGGCTCCCCGCGGCGAATATATGAATATGGCTAGTGGCCGACGCTTTGGCCGGAAAGGGCGTTGCCGGAGAGCTCGCGCCAGGAAATGACCCGCAATTGGATGGTCGTATCGGGAACCTCCACGATCGAGCCGATGATTCCCCCACAATAGCCTCCGACGTCGGGAGGGCAGGTTCCTCCGTGAGACATGTGCCCGGCCAAAGCGTTGGTGTCGATCTGAATGGTTTGGACGTTAGCGCAGTTTCCGGGCGGGTAATGGCAGATGTTGATTTTGTGGGGAAGGGCGTTCCCGGTAAACTTCAGATCCTCGCGTTCGTAAAAGAACCCCATGCCCTTGTATGCGGAGTTGTCCGCGAAAAGGATCGTTGTCCTATTATTCACGCTGGCTAGGTTGGGATTAATCTTGTACCATTTTTGATCATCTAACGCGTACAAGTAGCCGTTGGGATGTCCCGCCAAAGCGCGCGCGGGGCGATTGGAGATATCGGCCGTGAAAATCAAGGTATCGCGGCGCGGACTTGACGGCGAGGTTTCGAATTCATCGAAACGCCAAACCTCGGAATGATCATTCGTACTTCTGTTACGGATGAGGTAGAAGGTACCGGAAAAATCCTCGGCGATCGCGTCCACGTTGAAACCGGGTCCGCTTGGATTCTTCGGCACGAGAGTGGACACTTCGGAGGCGCTTCCGTCCCGCAGGCTTAACTCATATATCTTCAGGCTCTGCCAGGTCACCGCATACAGTACCCCGTTGGCCGCCGAGTTGGTGCGGCTGACGAATACCAGGCCGTGCAACTCCCGCGGGCCGCCCACATCGAATGTCGAATCGGGCTGGGCCGTGTTGATCACCGGACCGACCAGGATGGCGTTGACAGGCGTGGCCGGATTGTTGTCCAAATCGATGGGCCGTATTTTGTAGAGCTTGCTGACGCTGCCGGCGACGTTGTTAATGAAATACATCATCCCGCTCGGCGCCACGGTGAAATCGTCCACGTTGATCTGGCCGCCGTCGGATAAGGTTACCTGGCCTTCGGGATGGATCCAGGCCCAGCCGGAATCGTGTTCGGCCAGCGATTGGTAGTAGAGGACGGGAGGCGTTCCGCGGATGCCCCACAGAGACATCTTGGGGGTATCGAAAGGAACGGTGGTTTCGGTCTTGACCACTTCCATGCGGGCCTCGATGGATTGGGCATTGCTCCCGACGCTTCCCGCGGAAACGACGCGCACGCGGGACGGATTCATCTGGTAGGTCTGGACGCGGGTCGAAAACGCTCCCCGTCCCAAAGTGACGCCGACATAGGGCATGGTATCCGTGGCAGGGCCGACGGTAATGGCTTTTCTGCCGATATCCGAAATCAGCGCATCGATGCCGGCTTCCGCCATTTCCTTGGCCGATATGTTGGATTTCTGGGATCCGGAAAACTTATTGCCGGATTTGGTCTTGAAAAGGAGCGGCACCTGGATCAGGGTGATCGCCACGGCGATGCCGATGATGATAGGCAGGACGGCCGCGCCTTCTTGACGTTGGACTTTGGTGGCGCTTAAAGGCTTCGAGTCCATGCGTTTCATAGGATGTTCCTTGGGATCACGGTGGAAGAGAAGCGCATCGTATTGTAGTTGCCGGCCGGCACCTTATAGGTTCCGGTCATAGAGAAGGTCACGACCCGGATCAGGCGATACGAAGTCGCCTGGGCGCCGGATGCGTCCATGAGGTCGATGCGGAAATCGGACATGCCGCTGGCGAGGGTGTTCGTCATCTGATCGACGCGGCGGATCAAGGCGCCCGCGTTGTGATCGATGTAGAACTTCTCCCTTTGCACGGGGTAAACGTCGGGCGTGCCGGGATTATAGCGATGCTGCAACGGCCCGCTAAGCGTTAGGGTGTACCCCTGCGTCGAATCGCCCGAGATGTTCGATATCAAAGCGTATTCTTGTTGAATGCTGTCGGTGATCCCCAGGCGGCTCCCTACCGAGAATCCCGTGTCATTGACGATAACGATGGTTGTCGTCCCCACGCGCGCGGTATCCCGCAGCGTCGTCCTTCGATCGGCGGGATTGGAATACACGATCAAGGTATCGGTCGCTTCGGTGCGGCTCCGGAAAAGCACGTCCATCTTCGACATGCCGTAACCGGCCATGGTGACGGAGCGGTTCACTTGCGTGGTGGCCAAGGTGGCCCGGTTCCGGAAGTCGGACTTGTTACCCAGGCGCAACGAGGTCCTTTGGTTGGCGGTCCAGAGTTGGTACAGGGATGCCATTAGTACGGCTCCCACCACCACGGATACCATGGTTTCCACGAGGGTGAAGCCGCCGTTGCGATTCATGCGGAAGTTAGTTTCCATTAGTAGACCTTGTACTGATCGTCGCCGACGATCGTATTGAAGGTGATGGTGTGCTGGGCGCTCAGGGGCCAGGAAACCTGTAACTGGATCGTTTTACGATCGGCAAGCAAATCGGTGGTTACGAACCACTGGCGGATGAATCGGTTGTTGACGGTATCGCATCCCGTGGCCAGGCTTCCGTAACGATTCACCCTCAGGGAATCGAGCTTGCACTTCGCGACGAACATCCCCTTGCTGATATCGGTGCCCAGGCCCGTGTTCGTATTCTGGGAATGCAGGAAGTAGAAAGTCGTGGCTCCCACCAACCCGAGAACCACGATGGAGATCATGATCTCGATCAAGCCGAAGCCGGACTGCGCGTTCCGAAGCCCGGCCTTCATTTGGAAATCTCCGAGTTCACCGTTTTGAAAGCTATGGGCATGTACCGGGAGATTTCCCCCAAGGCCCGATCCGAGACCTGCGGCAGCAACGCTTCGATGCGCCGTTTCGCGTCCGCCTGGTTCACCGCGTAAAAGCCGGAAACCCCGTAACGCTCGTTCAACTTGGGATAATCGAAAAGGGCATAGACATAATAGAGAGCCTGTTGGTCAGGGGTGGCGGATTCGGCGGGGGAAGGCAAGGTCGGGATCGCAGGCTTATGCAATTTCGCCGCGATCATGTCGTGGTTCCCGATGATGAAATAGTTGAGCGCGCATAGGGCGATCAGCGCGATCGCGCGCAAGGTCCAACTGGCGGTTGTACGCTTGCGGACTTCTCGATTATGCTCGGTCGCGACTTGGGCCTTGCTGCGCGTGGTCGCGAGCTTGCCGCGCATCTTCTCGAGCAGGAGTTCGCGCGGCGGGTTGCTTTGCATCAGCGTGAGTCCGGTGTCCCGAGAAGGCTTGGCCATTTGATCATCCTCGCATCCCGGGACCAAATGCCCGGATATCGCGTTGGTTTGATTATAGGGGCGCTCGAAGTTCCAGTCGAAGTTTTCCCCCCATGGAAATCCTGGGTTCTTAGGGTTTTTTCGGAAGGGAAAATGGGGAATATCGGGAAACGCGAGGGCGAACCCCAAGGAATGTCAAGGCGGGGTAAAGCGATTGAAGACGGGAAGCGGGAATTCCGGGGTCGGGAAGTCCCGGAGGAGGGGAGGGGTCACATGTAAGGGCGGTGCACGGTCAGATGTAGGGGCGGCGCAGGAGTGGGACTTTTTTGGCCTTCCCGTCGTACTGCCACATGATCTTACGGTTCAGGCGCTGGGGCTCGTACTTGTCCTCCTCGCCCGGAGGGGAGGTAACACGCCGGTTACCCTGGGCCCGTTCCCACAGGCGTTGGCGCAGGAAACCCAGGATGGCCTCGTCCCGGTCGCGTCCCGGCGCGGGCGGAACGGCTTCGGGTCCCACCACTCCGGAAACCAGGGGCGAGACGGGGATTACGGGCCTATCCAGGTCGGGTCGCATATCCCTAATCTAGGCTTTCCACGCCCCCCGGTAAGGCAATAGTAAGGGGGTCGGCCCTGATCTTTTGGGTTCGCTTGGGCTACGCGAGGATTTTCAGGGGGACCCTAGCTTCGCCACGATCGCAAATTCCTCGGGCGTCACGGGTTGCACCGACAGCCTCATGCCCTTCTTGATGACCATCATGTCCTCCAGGCCGGGCGTGGCGCGCATTTCGTCCAGGGTGATGAGGCGGGGGAACTCCCGCTTGAATTTCACGTCCACCATCACCCACGGATTCTTCGCCGGCGTGGCTTTGGGATCGTAATAGTCGGACTTGGGGTCCAACGCCGTGGGATCGGGATAGGCGGCCTTGGCGATGGTCGCGAGGCCGGCCACCCCTGCCGGCGTGATGCTGGAGTGGTAGAAAAGCACTTCATCGCCTACCGACATCAGGTCGCGCATGTGGTTCCGCGCCGTGTAATTGCGGACGCCGTTCCAGCGTTCCTGCTTCCGTTCCTTCAGGTCGCGGATCGAGAACTCGTCCGGCTCGGTCTTCATGAGCCAATACCGTTTCGCCATGGTCGCCTCCTGGCGCCAACGTAGCAATTCGCTGCGCGAAGGAACCATTCGCGGCGATTGCCCGCCTGGACGGGGTTTCATACAATGGTCGCAAAACCTATCTTCGCGGCGGTACCAGAATGGCCCGAATGCAATCCCGATTATCCGCAGGCGCGCGATTCCGCAAGGCGCTACGCTCCGAAAAGCCGTTGCAAGTGGTGGGGACGATCAACGCCTACGTCGCCATGCTGGCCGAGCGCGCGGGTTTCCGCGCCTTGTACCTGAGCGGCGCCGGCGTGGCCAATTCCTCCTACGGATTGCCCGATCTGGGGATGACCACCCTGGACAACGTGTTGGAAGACGTCCGCCGCATCGTCGGGGCTACGTCCTTGCCTTTGCTTGCCGATGCCGACACCGGCTTCGGCCCGGCCCATATGATCGCCCGCTCGGTGCGCGAATTCATCAAGGCGGGCGCGGCCGGGATCCACATCGAGGATCAAGTGGCGGCCAAGCGCTGCGGGCATCGCCCGGGCAAGGCTATCGTGCCTTTGGCCGAGATGGTGGATCGCATCAAGGCCGCCGTGGACGCCAAGACCGATCCCGATTTCATCGTTATGGCCCGTACCGACGCCTTGGCGGTGGAGGGGTTGGAATCCGCGCTGGAGCGCGCGGAAGCCTGCCGGGAAGCGGGCGCCGATATGCTCTTCCCCGAAGCCTTGACCGGCTTGGATCAGTATCGCGCCTTCCACAAGCGCGTAGGCATTCCCGTGCTGGCTAATATGACCGAGTTCGGGAAGACGCCCCTTTTCACGCGGGAAGAGTTGGGCGCGGCGGGGGTGGGCCTGGTTTTATATCCCCTCACGATTAATCGCGTGATGAACCATGCGGCGGAACTGGCGCTCGCGGGCTTGCGCGCCGACGGGCATCAGAAGGCCCTGGTGGGGAAGATGCAAACCCGCGAAGAGTTGTACGACGTGTTGGGTTATCATGCTTACGAACGGAAACTCGACGAGCTTTTCGGAAAGCAGCCGGACGGCCGGTTGGTTTTGGGTCCCAACGGCCTTGCCGTTGGGAAAGACGCCGCCGGGAAGAAGGATAAACGGAGCGGACGCAACGGGAAGGGATGATCATGGCCCAGGGCGCGAAGGACAAGACGGGAGGATTGGCCGGGGTGGTGGCGGGGGATTCCGCGATTTGCACCTGCGGACTGGAAGGCAAAGGCCTCAATTATCGCGGCTATCCCATCGAGGAATTGGCGGCGCAGGCAAGCTTCGAAGAGGTCGCGTGGTTATTGACCCGCGGGGAATTGCCCAAGCCCATCGAGTTGGAAACCTACCGCATGTCCCTTTCCCTCCTGCGCCGCATTCCCGACGCGCTGAAGAAAGTCCTGGAACTCATTCCCGCTTCCTCGCATCCCATGGACGTGTTGCGCACGGGAACCTCCTTCCTGGGCAATCTGGAACCCGAGAACGGCGACCGTCCCGTAATGCATACCGTCGATCGCCTGCTCGCTACCTTGGGATCGATCCTCGCCTATTGGTGGAATTACCATCGTGACGGGAAAGGTCCCGATCTGGAAACGCCGGAGGAGACGGTGGCCGGGCATTTCCTGCGGTTATTGTTGGGCCGAGCGCCCGCGGAAGACGAGCTTCGTTGCCTGGACGTATCCTTGATACTGTACGCCGAACATGAGTTCAACGCCTCCACCTTCACCTCGCGCATCATCGCGAGCACGCTCTCCGATTACCATTCCGCCATCACCGGAGCCATCGGGGCCCTGCGCGGTCCTTTGCACGGCGGGGCCAATGAAGCGGCCATGGAATTGATCGAAAGCTTCCCGGACCCGGACGCCGCGGAAGCCGGCGTGCGGAAAAGGTTGGCCGAGAAGAAGCTGATCATGGGATTCGGGCACCGGGTGTACTCGATTTCCGATCCGCGTTCGGATATCATCAAGCCCTGGGCCCTGCGCTTGTCCCGGCGCCCCGGCGCCGACGCATCGCTTTTCCCGCGCGCCGAACGAATCGAAAAGGTCATGTGGGCCGAGCGCAAGCTATTCCCCAACCTCGATTTCTACAGCGCGCTCGCCTACCATTATTGCGGCATCCCCACGCCGCTTTTCACGCCTCTGTTCGTACTCGCGCGGACCGCCGGATGGTCGGCGCATATCATGGAACAGCGCGCCCATAACAAGATCATCCGCCCCGCGAGCAATTACATAGGCCCGGAAACGCGCGCCTTCGTGCCTCTGGCGCAGCGATCCTAGGAGAACCATGTCCGCTCCCATCAGCAACGAAAAACGCCCGGCCGATGCCGCCCTGCTGGCCATAGCCGATTACGCCCATGGCTTCGCGGTACCCGGAGGCGAGGCCCTGGATACGGCCGCCCTTTGCCTGGCCGATAGCCTGGGTTGCGCCATGCTGGCCCTCGGCTTCCCCGCCTGCGCCAAGATGCTGGGTCCGGTGGTGCCGGGAATCCACGTGGAAGACGGGGCGCGCGTGCCCGGGACGGGATACGTGCTCGACCCGGTCGCGGCGGCATTCAATCTCGGGACCCTTATCCGTTGGCTGGATTACAACGATACCTGGCTGGCGAAAGAGTGGGGGCATCCTTCGGACAACTTGGGCGGCATCCTGGCGGTAGCCGATTGGAAGAGCCGGGTCGCGTTAAAGTCCGGCCAGGCGCCCTTCACCATCGCCGACGTGCTACGCGCCGCCGTGAAAGCCCACGAGATCCAAGGCGTGCTCGCCCTGGAGAACGCCTTCAACCGGGTAGGATTGGATCATGTCCTCTCCGTGCGGGTGGCTTCCGCCGCGGTGATCGCCACGATGCTAGGGGGCACCCGCGACCAGGTCCTGGCGGCCGTGTCGCATGCCTTTATCGACGGCGGCGCCTTGCGGACCTACCGCCACGCCCCCAACACGGGATCGCGCAAGTCCTGGGCCGCCGGCGACGCCACCGCGCGCGGAGCCTGGCTGGCCTTTATGGCCTTGCGGGGGGAGATGGGTTATCCTTCCGCCCTCACTGCGCCGCAATGGGGTTTCGATGACGTGATCTTGCGCGGTAAGCCGCTTGCGCTGGCGCGGCCGCTGGGAACCTATGTCATGGAAAACGTTCTCTTTAAGGTTTCCTTTCCGGCCGAATTCCATGCCCAGACCGCCGTGGAAGCGGCCCTCCGCCTGCATCCCCAAGTGAAGGATCGCCTGGACGCGATCGCGCGCGTGGAAATCGGCACCCAGGAGCCGGCCCTGCGCATCATCGACAAGGCCGGTCCCCTGCACAACCCGGCCGATCGCGATCATTGCCTCCAATACATGGCCGCCATCGGCCTGATCAAGGGGTCCCTCGCGGCCGAGGACTATTCCGATTCCACGGCAGCCGATCCGCGCATCGATGCCTTGCGGGCCAAGATGGTATGCCGCGAGGAAACCGCATACACCCGGGACTACTTGGATCCCTCCAAGCGATCCATCGCTAACGACCTCAAGATCTTTTTCGCGGACGGGGGCGCCACCGAAAAGGTGGTGGTGGAATACCCTCTGGGCCATAAGCGGCGCAGGCAGGAGTCGATCCCGCACCTGTTCGCCAAGTTGGAAGCGAACCTGGCGACGCGATTCGCGAAGGAGCGTGTCGCAGGGCTGCTGGGCCTTTTCCGGGACGGTGAACGCCTCGGGAGGATGACCGTGCCGGAATTCATGGGGCTTTTCCTGCCGTAAATGCCGCGAGCCCCATTCTGCCGGGTGCTTTGGCGCCTCGCCCGGTACGGGTTTTCGGTTCCCCTTTCGTAGATTTCCTCCCCATGGAATCGAGTTTCGACGTCGTCGTCATCGGCGGAGGGCATGCCGGCATCGAGGCGGCCCACGCGGCCGCCCGCATGGGCGCGCGCACGGCGATGGTCTCCATGGACGTCGCCGCCATCGGACGCATGTCCTGCAATCCGGCCATCGGCGGGGTGGCCAAGGGCCAGCTCGTACGCGATCTGGATGCGCTCGGCGGCTTGATGGGGGTGGTCGCCGACGTGGCGGGCATCCAATTCCGCATGCTCAACCTATCCAAGGGCCCGGCCGTCTGGGGCCCGCGCGCGCAAATGGACATGGAGCTTTACGCCGATACCATGCAAGACCGCTTGCGCGCGACTCCCAACCTGTCGCTCCTCGACGGCGAACTGGAATCGTTCCAGCGTACTCCCGACGGCGGTTTCGATCTGGACTTCGGGCCGCGCGGAACCCTGCGCTGCCGCTCCCTCATCATCACCTCCGGAACCTTTCTCGGCGCCGTCATGCATACCGGCATGACGCAAACCAAGGGCGGCAGGGTGGGGGAGGCCGCCGCCGATCGCCTCTCTTCCGCCATCCGAGGTCTCGGAATACGTACCCGCCGCCTTAAGACCGGCACCCCGGCGCGCCTGGCGGCGGATTCCATCGACTACCAGGCCGTGGAGATCCAGCATGGCGACCCCGAGCCATGGTCCTTTTCGTTCCGGA
Organism: Fibrobacterota bacterium; assembly: GCA_019509785.1. Lineage (NCBI taxonomy): Bacteria > Pseudomonadati > Fibrobacterota > Fibrobacterota bacterium. Next base: position 108,712 of record JAEKLQ010000054.1, read on the forward strand.
CCGAAGCTCCGGTCAAGAACCATGCCACCTGCTGGATCACGCATACCAATCTGGAGACGCACTCCATCCTGCGCGACGGTTTCGATCGCAGCCCCATGTTCACCGGCGTCATCAAGGGCGTCGGCCCGCGCTATTGCCCTTCCATCGAAGACAAGATCTGCCGCTTCGCGGATAAGGATTCCCATCACCTCTTCCTCGAACCCGAAGGCCTCCGCAACGGGCGCATTTACGTGAACGGGTTTTCTTCCAGCCTACCCTCCGAGATCCAGGATCGCGCCCTACGGACCATTCCCGGACTGAAAGGCTGCCGCGTGCTGCGCTACGGCTATGCCGTGGAATACGATTCGGTGGAATCGACCCAGTTGCATCCCACCTTCGCCTGCAAGGAAGTGCCGGGGCTTTATTTCGCCGGACAGGTGAACGGGACATCGGGCTACGAGGAGGCCGCCGCGCAGGGCCTGGTGGCGGGCATCAACGCGGTCCTGGCCATCCGCGGGGAACCCCCTTTTCTGTTGGGCCGCAGCGAATCCTACATCGGCGTGCTTGCCGACGATCTGGTTTCCCTCGAGCTCGAGGAACCTTATCGCATGTTCACTTCCCGGGCCGAGTACCGGTTGCATTTGCGGCACGACAATGCCGAGGTGCGATTGGTCGATAAGGGCCGCGCCTTAGGCCTGATCGACGATGCCGCCTTCGCGAAGTACGAGGCCTGGCAGGCGCGGATGGAGTCGGCGCGGACCGCCCTCGGCCAAGCGCGCGCCTTCGGGCCGGAGGTCGATGCCTACCTGGGTGAATGCGGTTCCGCGCCCTTGGACGAGGCCACTACCGCCCTTGCCTTGTTACGTCGGCCGGATGTGGGCCTGGAAGGTTTAGCCGCCCGTCTCGGCCTGGATCTGGGCTTGGCCCGGAAGGATATGCTGCGCCTGGAAGCGGCGGAAAGATATCGCGGCTTTTGGGATCGGCAATTGAAGGAGATCGAGCGGAACAAGCGTCTGCAGGGTCTGCGCATCCCCCAGGCTTTCGATTACGCAAGGGCCCATGCCCTTTCGACGGAGGCGCGCCAGAAGCTGGCCGCCAAGCGGCCGCTTACGGTGGGCCTGGCCCAACGTATCGCCGGAGTTACCCCTGCCGACATTTCCGGGCTTATCTTCCACATCAACCAGGGCGCCAGCGGCCCGGCTTAGTCTCCCGCGTTTTCCCGCCATCAGCGGTGCGCGTTCGCTCCGGGTGTCGACGCCAAGTCGACTGCCCCGCAGGACGCCCGGCCTCCGAACGCCCGCTCCTAGGGGCCTAACGGTTACCTCTTCCATCCGGTAGACGTCGAATCCAACGAAAATTCGGCTAAGAACCCCCTCCATTATCACAGGGGATCTTAGGGTCCACGTAAAATGGTGCTTGACCTATGCGACGGGAAAATTATGTTACAAAAGTCGCATTAGCGGCGTCTCGACCTGGGAGGATTTCCATGAGCCGATTCCAATTACCGCAACGGGATTCCCTGGATAATTCAAAATTCGTCAAGCTCCTGGTCTTTTTCTGGGCCTATCTCTTGACGATGTACTTGCTGTCACTCTGGAGCTGAAATCCGGAACCTTGATCCGGCAAGGTAAATCGCCCGGATAAGAACTTCCGAAAAAGAACGTCCGGATAAGCGGAGATTAGGCCGGAGGAACCGCAGCGGTCGGTTGGACCGCTTCCGGGGAAGACGAAGACAACCGGAACACCGCTTCCTCCCCGTTCGCCATGCCCATAAGGCGCTCGACGCGGACCGGATTCTTGCGCAGCAGGGATTGCACCCGGCGGGATTCCAGGTTTTCCTTGATGGACGTGAAGAAGAACCGTTGCATCAGGCGGGCCAGCTTCCATTCGGTGCTGTCCAGGTTCACGTAGTGCTGGAAACCCTTCAGCGCGCCTACGTTGAGCCGCTTCTGTTCGGTGTCCAATTCCCAGGGATGGAAATAGACCATGGCCGGGAAGCCGCGCTGGTTCTTCTGCTCGATATAGCGATCGGTGACCTTGTACGGATATAAGCGCAGATACCCGCCGCCCGAGATGGGAATGAGGCTGTTCCCCAGCCCTAAGGTGGACATGGGGATCTCCCTCAGGCTGTTCCCGTTGGCGAACAGCAATTGATGGGGCAAGCGGTTCGGGTAGCGCGCGATGCCGTAGCGCTCGCGCTTGATGGGGAAGACGCTGGAATCGTACTCGATCCCGTACTTGGCGAGGATCTCCAGGGCCCATAGCGTCGATTCCACTATGGTGAAATTGGAAGCCCGGTGCCCGATGATGGTCTGCTTGGTCCGTTTGCCGATCGCCACCAGCGACTTCTCCAAGTCCTCCTCGAACTGAGACGGGGTCATGTTGGTCAGGAGGTTATGGTAATACCCGTGCGTGCCGATCTCATGGCCTTCGGCATCGATCATACGGACTACTTCCGGGAAATGATCGGCCACCCAGCCCAGTACGAAGAAGGTCGCCTTGGTATCGTGGGTACGGAACAGGTCGAGGATCTTGCGGACGTTGGCGACCACGCGCGTGGGTTGCAGATGCCAGGTGGAGGGCGGAACCTGTTCCTTAAGGTTATAGGCATGGAACCAGGACTCCACGTCCACGGTCATGAAATTCTTGACGGTATCCTGGGGGCGATAGAGATCCACCACCTTATCCATGTGGATCTCTTTGAGCATCTTCTGGACCCGGGGGCTGGAATTCTTGATCGCGACGCGCCCGCCGTTCTGCTTCACCCGGTGGACCAGATTGATCAAATGGCCGAGATCCTCCAAATCGAAATTCTCATCGGGATTGACCTGGATTTCCACGGTCTTCTTGGGGTTGGGATTGATTTCCTTCAGGGTGCGGCTCAGTTCATAGGGGCTGCTTCCCACCAGGATCAGCGACCGCTTGGTCTCATGCTGATGGACCTCGGTACGAAGTTCGAGTCCCTTGTCCGGCGTGAGGGCGCGGAAGTCCACCACCTTGGCCCGTTTCAGGCCTTGCAGATCGCGGTTTTCATTGCCTTCGAATTGGGGCTTTATGAACAGGTAGAGAACCGTGTTCATCGCCACCCAGGCTTCCATTTTTAGCCACGATAGGAAATTGGAGGTGGCGGAACGGTAGGCGTAGTCGAAATGCACTTTACGGACGACGCTCTCGAGGGAATCGTCATACCCGAGGATGATCTGGGCCAAACCGGTGAGGCCGGGCTTGATCCACAGGGTGCGGTCCAGGTAGTGGGGAATTTGCTTGGCGTACTGCAAGGTGAAGTACGGCCGTTCGGGGCGCGGCCCGATGAGGCTCATGTCCCCACGCAATATGTTCACGAACTGGGGCAGTTCATCGATATGCAATGCCCGCAGCCATTTGCCGATCTTGGTTACCCGCGGATCCAAACCCTTACGGGCCAACTGCGGCCCCGAAGTCTCGGCATCGATGCGCATGGAGCGGTACTTGAGGATGGTGAAAAGCTCACCGCCGTAATCGACCTGGCGGTTGGAGAGGATAAACGCACTGGTACCGCCCGCCGCAGTGGCCTCGGTCACCCTCGGCTTGAAAATCTGGTAGGGGCTAGAACGCCGATTGATCCCGATGCGCTGCTGGGAATAAAGCACGGGGCCCCGGGACTCGAGCTTTATGAGAAGCGCGACCAATGGGTAAGTGGCGACGAAAAAAAGGGTGCCTACCCAACCCACGAACAAATCCGCAAGCCTTTTGGAGACCAAGACGGCTAGGGATGGTTTCATGTAAGCGAGCTCCTAGTCCAAACTAATCCCGATTCCGAGGACGGTAAGGGGCGGGCCGAATTCAATTAACAGGGGCGGAAGCGAGCTTCCTAAATCCAACCTAAAGATAGGCGTTTGGTCAGGGAAATGTCAACAAATTCGGCAAATTCGAAGGAAACCTACCGCGCCCTGCTTGGCCGATTTCCCTCGCGATTTTTCCCGGGATGTTAGAATCATAAGTCCTTGAACCGATTGATTGCGAAATAGGCGATTTATACTTTCCTCCTTTCATATTCCGGCCCATGCCGGTCTGCCGGCCTTAACGAAGGACTTTTTTTGTTCCGAAAACCGGACCTCCCGTCTGGATTGAAGGCTGTCTGGTTCTCCCTGGTATCCCTGCTCCTGGGACCCTTTGCGCTTTGGTTTATATACCTCTCCAAACTGCGTCGGCGAAATCTGGTCAGGCAGGGTATGGCCAAACAGTTGTCGCTCGCGGCCGGTTTGGCCGTTTTTTCGGCTTTTCTGTTCTGGGCGCCGATGCATTGGACCGTGCTTCTAGCCCTGTATCTGCTCGCTGGAGCGGGCAGCGCCTGGGCCATGACCCGCAAAAAGCGGATGCGCTATTTCCCGTTGGGATTGGACGCGGATAGCAAGGCGGGCGAACGTTCGGATCCACCGGTGGAGGCCGGCCATGGCGCGGAAGGGGAATCGGCCTTTCGCCAAGTCCTGCTCGCGACCGCATTGGCGATCTATCCGCTCGTCTACATCGTGGCATTGCTCCACAACATCGGCGAATTGCAGAACTTTTCCACCCATCTTCCGAGCGACGTTTACACGGATGGCTTCCTCTGGATTTTGTACGCGACTCCCGCGGTAGTCGCCATCGGGCTTTTGGCCTGGCGGACGGGTTTTCGCCCCGGCTTGCGGGCCCTGATTTTCTTTTACGCCGGAGTGGCGGCGGTGCTGGGATGGATCATGGTTTGGGAGCGGTGCGATTTGTGGCTCGCGGCCCAAATGCCGGGTTCCTTCCGCGAGCTGATGCTATTCGGTTCGCCGGCGGACCGGACCTATCGGTCCATCGTAAAGGCCATCTTTTATGGCGGCGCCTTCATCCTGGGCGTAGCCTACCTGATCGGCTCGCGTCGCACGTCCGTTTTCGCGAAGAGGGCCGTGTTCCTCGGATTGCCGTCCTTGCTGGTGTACGCCAATATGCTCTTCGCCCTGGGCGATTGGGATTATTTCCTGGACGGCGTCCGGGAACGGGCCTTGGAATCGCATACCTATGGGCTGTATCGCGCGGCTGCCAGGGTCGAATTGGCCCACGTACCCGCCTCCCACGGGACCCCGGTTGTGCTGGACGAGTGGGCGGAACTCGAATACCAATCCGGACATCGGGACTTGGCCGTAAAGATCCTGAAAAGATTACAGGCGGTGTGCGGGCGGAAGGCTTACTTCGCCAAGCTACGCAAGCGGGCCGATGCGGAGCTGGCCGCCTTGTCCCAAGCCTCCCGGTTGGCGACGGCCCAATTGGATCTTCCCGTCATCAAGCCCGCTTCTTACCTGGATCAGGAATGGTATGCCTTGCTGTCCGCGGTGGCATTCCTCAAACCCACCTGGACGGACATGGATCTGAAGAAGCGATTGCTCGATCTCTCCAATACCGTGCAATTGCATTTGCCCAAGCTGGAGAACGTACCTGAATTGGTTCCGGCCCTGAGGCAGCTCGAAATCCCCGTAACCACCTGCTTCCTCGACGCCGCCCGCATGCGCAGCGCCCTGGCGGCGGGCCGGGTGCCCTTCATCAGCCTGTACGGGCATTGGGTCCCCATTTCCGGTTATGATCCGGGTCGCGACGGTTTCTACTACTATAGCTACACGGAAGGCGGGGGCCAGGATTGGCTGCGTAACGAGGATACGGATCTGTTCTACACGCGTCCGGGAGAGAGCTTCGGGGGCGCTGCGGAAAAAGGCCGTTCCCGCACGCTACGCCTAAGCCTGCAGAAATTCGTGCCGAGAGCCGAACTCGAGGCCCATATCATGGACATCGGCGGGGTGGGGATGATCTTGGGGGACAGCGCCATGGCCCCCCGGAACGAGAAGCTGGCCGCTTTCCTGGTGGAACAAGGCGACGTGTACTACCAGGAGCATGAGAACTATCCCGAAGCGGCGGCCGCGTATAAACGGGCGGGGGAGTTGTTCCCCTGCGATCAGGTGGATTCGCGTAAAATCTACCTGAAGCGGCGCTACCAGGAGTTCGCATCCGATACGCGCGCGTACCAGAACCTGTTCCAGGATTTCCCCCCGGTTTGGTACGCCAAGCTCGGCCCCGATGCCGCGGGGGAGCGCGCATTGGTCGGGAAGATCCTCGCCGGGAAACTGGGCACGTACCTGATGATGAACTGGTACTCCTCGCCGACGCCGGATTCTTCCGCCCAGGCCCGCGCGGAACTGGACACGGCCCTGGCGCTGTTCCGCGGCCTCCGTCGCCTCGATCCCGATGAACCCTTGTACGTCGATTCCCTGGCGGTGTTATCCTACCGAGCCGGAAATTACAAGGCCGCCGATACCCTATATGGCCGGTTGGCGGCGATGTATCCCTTGGGCAATGAAAGCGCCAGCTACCGTTGGGCGTGGACCAAACTCCAGCTGGGCCAAGTGGACGCCTTGCCGGAACTCCTGGATGGATGCAAAGGGTACGCGGGCGAGGCCAAATACCTAACCATGCGGGCCGCGGTCTGGATGGGCAAGCACCGTTGGCATTCGGCTTACGTTGCGCTGGCGCGCAGCCTGAAGCTGGACAAATCCATCGGCGAGACGCACGCCCTCATGGCCGATTGGTATAAACGCAAAGGGGATGAGAGGAACATGCTCGTCCACCAGCGTTGGCTGCGGCGGAGCTCGTGAACGGCATGATCAAGCCCAGCCCCCTCGCTCCCGCCCGCCTTGCCTCCCAGGGTTTGCCCGCCTTCGCCTATTTCCTGTTGCCCTTGGGCGGGCCGTGGGCCTTCCTGCCGTATCTGAGCCGCGCGCCTTCGCGCCTATTCCGCGTCTTCATGATCTTCGCCGCGTTGGCGCCCTTTCCCATCGCCGCATGCCTTCCCTTTAACTGGCTTTTCATAGCCCTGGTCCTGGTCGGCTGGAACCTGGCATGGAGCTTGGCCTGCATGGCAATGCTGCCCATGGATCGCGGGGCGCCGGGAGGGCCTCCGGCGGGTCGTCGCCTGCGCACGGCCCTAGGCCTTACCTTGGCCGCCTTGCCTTTGGCGGTCCTCCTGGTCAGCATGGAGCAATGGCTCTCGGATCAACTCTGGAGCTACTACTACCCGGTCAACGCCTCGGTGGACAGCATTTCCTCGGAACTGGGCGCGGTGTGGCTGAACTTCGGCCTGCTGCTTTTCTTTTCGGCCCTGCACGTGTCCCGCGAAGGGGAACGCTGGAGCATGGGCGGGCTGCTGCGCCTGGCGGGACTGGTGGGCGGAGCCCATCTCGTGGTCGATCAATTGCACATGCTCATGGTTACCATTCCCCTTTGGCAAGTGGAGGAGCTTGCCATTTTCCCGCCTTGGTTGGATCGCACGCGCCAGGTCCTTTTCTTCCTGTTATGGTTTTCCAGCGTACCGATCTTGGTGCACCATTGCTTCCGGCGCAAGCGCGCGGGGTTACCGTTCCTGGGCGATTATGCCCGGGGTCTCCTTGCGGTTGCATTGGCCATGGCCGGCCTCGCCGTGGTGACGGGACTTCCCATCAACTACGCGTTGCTGATGGGGCAACATTACGAGAAATCGGGTACCCCGATAAAAGCGATTCCTTGGTATTCGCGCGCATTGACCTGGAGCCGTTCGGACAACCTGAAATCCTACCTGCAATTCCGGGTGGCGCTGCTGCACCGCAAGACGGGAAACCTGGACGAGGCTAAGGAGGCTTTCATCCGGGTGTTGGTGAAGTACTACCATGATTCGCGCCTGCTCCTGGAAGCGCATGATTTCCGCGACAAGCTGGAAAAGCGTTCGAATTCGGCGCTGAAACGCGTGGTGATCCCCGGGGTCGAGGCGCGCACGGAATACAAGGCCGCCTATTGCGTGCCCAATTCCTTAGGGCTAGTGCTCAACCACTGGGGGGATCGCAGCGGGGCCAAACGCATCGGGGCGGAAATCACCCAACTCGATCGCGGCAGCCTCATCACCGACGAAGCCTTTTACGCCGAGTCGCGCGGCTTCGCGAACTTCGTCCTGCCGTTGCGATCGCTGGACGACATCTTCCATCTTATCGATAACGGCATACCCGTGCTGGCCTTCATCCCCGGCCACGTCATCGCGGTATTCGGATACGATCAGGCGCTGCAAACCTTGGTCACCTACGACGTGAACACCTACGATATCTGGGACGATCAGCGTTGGACCGAGTTCAGCCAGGACTGGAGCCATATGTACAACACCATGGGCATCGTGGTCCCGAAGGATAAGGTCCCGCTGCTGAAAAAGATCCTGGGCCCGGACATCGAGACCCGTAACGAAGCCTATCTCCAATTCCTGCTCGCGCGCATCGACGACGACGATATCGGCCGCCGCGCCCTGCACCTGGGCCGCTCGGCCGGCCACGGCTTCTTCTTCGCCGATTGGGAATACGAAAACCTGATCGGCAAGCGCCCCATCCCGGCCGTTCCCGATTCGGTCATCTCGGGATTCCTGTTGGGCCATGAGGTGTTCGAAAGCCAGATCCTCGAATACCTGCAAAGCCTCTATCAGCGGGACGACTACGCCCAGGCGATCGCTTTTATCGAGCGCTACCGGAAGGAGAACCGGCTCTCGGCGGGCATGGCCACCCTACTGGCCGGGTGCTACTACCAGATGGGCTCGGACGCCAAGGCCGCCGAAGTGCTTTTGGGATATATCGATCTCGACGAACAGGAACCCGTGACCCTGGAGTTCCTGCTCGGCCAGGATTACGTTCAGAACGATCCCGAGGCGGCGCGGCGCATCGCCCTCAAGCTGCTGGAATCGGAGGATCGCATCCCGGGATCGGCCGCCAGCGTGGCGTTCTGGACCTGGCGCAAGCATACCGTGGTCGACTTCCGGAACATCGATGAGGCCCTCGCCATCATGGAAGGCTACCTGGTGAAATGGAACCCTTACGATCGACGGGCCATCTCCGAGTTGCTG